>NZ_JBJJLR010000019.1:0-87528 GCF_046230975.1 Pseudomonas sp. KCJK9058 | reverse complement strand
ACTGCCGCTGGAAGTCGGTGCGCGCATCGCCATCGAAGCTGCCCACGCCGACTTCTGGTACAAGTACGTCGGCCTGGAAGGTCGTATCATCGGCATGACCACCTACGGTGAGTCGGCGCCGGCTTCGGCATTGTTCGAAGAGTTTGGCTTCACCCTGGAGAACATCCTCGGTACTGCCGAAAAGCTGCTGGAAGACTGATACAAGTAAGGCGAGGGCCTTTGGCCCTCGTTAGCAGCACAAGGTCGCTCCCATAGGGTATTGCGCACGCCGTCCTCTGTGTGGGCGGCCTTGTACCGCGGATGTACCGCATTTGCTACGCAAAACATCTTCAGTGGCGTGCATTACTACCCGACTGTTTGGGGCAACATCCAAAAGAGAACAGAGCCCCCGAAGTCAACCCTCTCAGAAGCGCAATGCCTTAGGTTGACTAGCTTCAAACGCCATGCCGCTCAGCCTCTTGCCCTTCCAAATCAATGTCTTGATGCAATTTTTCATTGTGCCCAAGACTCTCATACAGCAGCATACCCTTCCTTCACTGCTTTAAGCCGGACGCATGGCATTGCCAACATGGATGTAATTACCCCACCTACAAGCCCGAATTTGAGCAGCAAAACGCTCTATCGCTGGCAGCGGGCCTCCCTCGAAGAACACCTGCACGCGCTAAGACCCGAATGGGCCGACAAACCGCTGGAGATCACCAGCGAAGTGTTAGGCGGCAACGCCTCTTTTGTGAAATACGTGCGGCATCATCGCCTGGTTGATCCGAGCAACGGCCAGCCGGTCGAGATTGTGGAAAAGTCGATTCGCAAGCTAGCACTGATAGGAAGCCAGGAAGCCCGCTTCCATCGCACCGAGGGAATGCTGGCTGGCAGCAAGCACTTCCATTACCCCGCCTGCTTGGGCGTGATCGAGACGCCATCTGAGAGCTTGATCTTCACAGAGTTCGTACGCGGCAAACCGCCGCGAATGCACAAAATTGCCAAGCAACTGGCGCTGGGTATGGCCGAGCTTGAAGCACTCAGCCACGACTATTTGCAAGCCCAACCGCTTGGCAAGACCCCCCTGTTGTGGAGCATGGATTTCTTCAGACCATGGTTCCTCTTGCGACCACGCTTCAACTTTGCCCGCTGCTTCCCAGAGCTGGTTAAGCTTGGGCTTGAAGACCAGCGTTTTTCCGGCCTGGCAGAACACTTCAAGGCGTTTGTACCGCTGACTCATGAGATGGCAGCCGAGGCCCGTCGCAGCCCCCGATGTATCAGCCACATGGATTACCTGCAGAAAAACCTCTTCGTCGATAAGGGCCAACTTCACCTCATCGACTGGAGCGAGGTAAAGGTAGGGCGGATTGGCTTTGACGGCGGCGCCTACCTGGGCAGCCTGTTCCGGCGCAAGGACATGAAGGTATTCCTGGCAGCGCAGGCCGAGTTCATCGAAGCGTACCGAGCAGCCCTGCCGGAGCGCTTCGATGTGGAACAAGCGCTAGGGAACTTGCGCTACGTGTTTTTCCTCACGGCGCTGTTCCATTGCTTGCGCCCAGAAACGGTCGCTGAGTACAAGGAGCGCGACCGGATGGCGTTGCTGCTGGAGAAATACAACTATTTGCTGGGGATGCTGGATCAGGAGTAAATGAGCTTTTGTACCCACAGGGGAAAAAGCTTCGCGGGTAAACCCGCTCCTACAGGCGTGCGTTACGTTCCCCAGCGGGGTGGTACGCCGCGGTTTCGAGGAGTTTGCCGGGATCGGATGTCATTTTGATGCCATAGGTCATCATCTGCACATATCGTCTAATTTCTTTTCGCGATTTTTGCCCAGCGGCGCGCCTACAAATGTGAATTTGTATTAAGATTCGCCATCCTTTGTTTCCACCGGACCCGCAGGGCTATAGGCCCATGCCGCCCCTTTGCTGAATGGATGCCGCTCCACGTATATGGACGACGCTTCGCCCCGCCCTCGCCTGCTGATCCTGTCAAAAGGAGCCCAGCGCATCAGTACGTTGCCTGCATTGCTGCCCGAATTCGCGCTGCAAAGCGGTGCTGTGCGCGATGTCGAGCTCGCTGATTGGGTAATGGCCTGGGGCCGCAAGCCAAGCGCCATCAAGGCAATGGCCGAGGCGCACAAGGCTGGCAAGCCCGTTCTCACGCTGGAAGACGGCTTCATCCGTTCCGTGGGCCTGGGCGCCGACGAGCCGCCCCTGTCGCTGATCGTCGATGACGTGGGCGTGTACTACGACGCTTCCCAGCCGTCCCGCCTCGAACAGTTGATCGCCACGCCCCTCGACGCCGAGCAAACCCAACGCGCCCTGGCGCTACGTGACCTGTGGCAGCAGCAACGGGTGTCGAAGTACAACGACGCACGCATCGAACTGCCAGCGTTGCCGGCCGACTGCGTGCTGGTGGCCGACCAGACCTGTGGCGATGCCTCGTTGCAGGGTGCAGGGGCCAGCGACTTCCGGGCCATGCTGGAGGCGGCATTGGCCCGCTACCCGCATAGCACCATCGTGCTCAAGGTGCACCCCGACGTGGTGGCCGGGCGCAAGGCCGGGCACTTCGACCTGGCAGCGCTGGCCGGCAACCCGCGGGTGCAGGTACTGGCCCACAACGTTCACCCGGCCGATTTGCTGCCACGCATGCGTGCAGTGTTCGTGATGACGTCGCAATTGGGCTTCGATGCCCTGCTTTGGGACGTACCGGTGCACACCTGGGGCATGCCGTTCTATGCCGGCTGGGGGCTGACCGACGACCGCTTGCCGGCACCTTCGCGCCGCAAGCCTGTGCCGTTGGCGCAACTGATTCATGCCAGCCTGGTGGCCTACCCGCGCTATGTCTGCCCGGAACGTGGGCAGCCGTGCACGCCAGAGGTGCTGATCAACTGGCTGGGCCTGCAACGGCGGCACCGCAGCGTGTTGCCAGGCACAGTACAGATGCTGGGTTTCAGCCGCTGGAAAGAACCGCTGGCAAACCTGTTTTTCAATGGCGCGGCCATTCGCTTCGTCAAGCCCGAGCAACCGCTGGCGCAAGACTTGCCCGTGGTGTCCTGGGGCTGCAAGCACGACACCCACCTTAGCGCCCACCCACTGCCCGTCAACCGAGTGGAAGACGGCTTTCTGCGCTCGGTCGGCCTGGGCGCCGGCAAGGCGCGACCATTGTCGTGGGTGGTCGATGACCTGGGTATTTACTACGACGCCACCCGGCCTTCGCGCCTGGAGCGCATCCTGGCTGAAGAGCCGTTCGACCCGCAGTTGTTAGCCCGCGCGCATGCTTTGCGCTTGGCCATCTGCGCGGCGGGGCTGACCAAGTACAACTTGCCCGGCGCCAGCTGGCAGCGCCCCCCGCATGCGCAACGGGTGATCCTGGTGCCTGGCCAGGTGGAGGGCGATGCGTCCATCCGCTTTGGCGGCAACCGTATCCGCAGCAACCTGCAACTGCTGCGCGCCGTGCGTGAGCAAAACCCTGATGCGTGGGTGTTGTACAAACCCCACCCAGAGGTATTGGCCGGCACGCGCGCCCGCGGTGACGACGAAGCGCAAACCGTGCACTGGTGCGATGAAGTGATCGGCGATACGCCACTGCAGCAATTGCTGGAAGTGGTCGACGAATTGCATGTGCTGACCTCGCAGTCGGGCTTCGAGGCCCTGCTGCGCGGTGTGCCGGTGACGACCTATGGCCAGCCGTTCTACGCCGGCTGGGGGCTGACCTGCGACATGGACCTTCAAGCACCGGTGCAGGCACGGCGCAGCCGACAACTGACGCTGGACCAGTTGGTAGCGGGCACGCTGCTGCTCTACCCCACTTACGTAAGCCTGGTGACCAACCGCTTCACCACCGCCGAACGAACCTTATACGAACTACAAAATTGGCACGCCTTACCGCAGCCTGGAGCTCCCTCCCGATGGCAGGACTTGAAACGACGCTTGAGCAGTTTGTTGGGCATGAAGCGCCCGACCAACTGAATGCAAGGGCGACGCGTGGTCCGCTGCTGCGTATCCCGTCACACAATTTTCTGCTGCTTCAGGGTGTCAGTTCGCCCTTCTTCAGCCGCCTTGCCAAGGGGCTGCGGGATATCGGCCAGCGGGTGCACAGTGTGCGCTTCAACGTCGGTGACGCCCTGTATGGCCCCGGCGGCGCGCAGCTGACCTGCCCGCACGCCCCGGAAGACATGGAGGCCTGGTATTCACAGGTGTTCCGCCAACTGGGTATCACCGACCTGGTGCTATTCGGCGACTGCCGCCCGGTACACCGCCCGGCCGTGACCCTGGCGCGGTTGTCGGGTATTCGCGTGCACGTGTTCGAGGAAGGCTACTTTCGGCCCTATTGGGTGACGCTGGAGCGCGATGGGGTCAACAACAACTCGCGCTTGCCACGTGACCCGCAGTGGTACCGCGATGTGGGCAAGTACATTCCGCGCTATCAGAATGGCAACCCGTTCAAGCTGTCGTTCGCCGCACGTGCCACGCACGATGTGCTGTACCACGCCGGCGGCGCGCTGAACCGGCTGTGCTTCCCGCGCTACCGCACCCATGCCCCGTTCAACGCCGCCAAGGAGTACGCCGGGTTCATCCGCCAGGGCATGCGCCTGCTGCGCGCCCGTGTGCATGACGACGCGCTGGTGGCCGAAGTGGCCCGCGAGCGGCACCCCACGTTTTTGCTGCCCTTGCAGCTGGACAGCGATGCGCAAATCCGCGACCACTCGCCGTTCCAGAACATGACCCAGGTGATCGAGCATGTGATCGACTCGTTCTCGCTCAACGCGCCCTTCGATGCGCGCCTGCTGGTGAAAAACCACCCGTTGACGCCCGGGCTGGTCAACTACCGCAAGGTCACCGAGCAGTTGGCGCGCAAGTACGACGTGGCCGAGCGTGTCGACTTCATGGAAAGCGGGCACATGCCTACGCTGCTCTCGCACATCACCGGCATGATCACCGTCAACAGTACCGCGGGGGCTTCTGCATTGCTGCACCACCGCCCTACCTGCACGCTGGCCGAGCCGATCTACGCGATGCCGGGGCTAACCCACCAGGGCGGGCTGGATGATTTCTGGCAGCAGCCCGAAGCGCCCGACAACACGCTGTTTCAACGCTTCCGCAACACGGTCATCCACACCACCCAGGTCAACGGCGGCTTCTACACCGCCTGCGGCATGGACATGGCCGTGGCCAACTGCCTGGAAGTGCTGATGGCGAAAACCTCAAGAATCGAAAAATACCTATGAGTTCGCATGCCTCACCCCGCTGCATCCTCATCACCGGCGCCACAGGCGGTATCGGTGGCGCGTTGGCGCCTGCCTACGCCGCCCCGGGGGTGACGTTGATCCTGCAAGGCCGGCGCCAGGACCGCCTGGCCGAAATGGCCGAACAATGCCGCGCCCTGGGTGCCCAGGTGCTGCTGGAAGCCCTCGACGTGCGCGACCTGGACGCCCTGCGGGCCATGGTGCGCCGGGTAAGCGAGCAGCATCAGCCCGACCTGGTGCTGGTGGGCGCAGGGCTTAACACCGCCGTGGGCGCCAATGGCGAAGCGGAAGACTGGGACGACAGCCGCGCCCTGATGGAAGTGAACGTGATGGCCGCCCTGGCCACCGTCGAGGCCGCCCTGCCCGCCATGCGCAGCCGTGGCGACGGGCAGATCGCCCTGTTCAGCTCGCTGGCGGGCTGGCGTGGCTTGCCGGTCACACCGACCTACAGCGCCAGCAAGGCCGCCATCCGGGTGTACGGCGAGGCCATCCGCGACTGGCTGGCGCCGGAAGGGGTAAAAGTGAATGTGATTGTGCCGGGGTATGTGGAGTCGAAGATGTGCTTCGAAATGCCCGGGCCTAAACCTTTTCTGTGGACCGCCGACAAAGCGGCCAGGCGTATCAAGCGCGGGCTGGCGGGGAACCAGGCGCGTATCAGCTTTCCGTTCCCGCTCAACCTGGGCACCTGGCTGCTGGGGCTTATCCCGCAGTGGCTTTCTTCGATGATCCTGCGTGGGTTGAAGTACAGTGATTGATGTTTCCATGTTGCCGGTCGCTTTGATCGGCCTGGGCTTGACCGTCGCGGTCGAGCGCCTGCTGGTTCCCCGCCCTGCCCTGCGTCGCCCGGCCGATTGCTGGCTGCTGCACGCGGGGCTGTGGTGTGTGGCCTTCGGGCTGTTGTATGCCCTGACGGCGCGGCCGTTGTTCAGTGGCGTGAATGTGTTGCTGCTGTGGCTGCTGATCGTGCTGGTAAGCAACGCCAAGTATCACTCGCTGCGCGAGCCGTTTGTGTGTGCAGATTTCGAGTATTTCAGCGATGCAGTGAAGTTCCCGCGGTTGTACTTGCCGTTCTTTGGCTTTGGCAAGGCCGCGCTGCTGGCGGTGGGCTTTCTGGTTTACCTGTGGGCGGGGTTGAGCTTCGAGGTGGCGGGCGCGCGGCTTGAGGCGTTGCTGCCGTTGGCGCTGGGCCTGGGCTTGCTGCGCTTGGGGCATCGGCCTGTGAAGCCGAGCTTTGATGCCGAGCAGGATGTGCGTGGCTGGGGGTTGGCGGCCAGCTTGTGGCGGTACTTCTGGGCGGCGCGGGCGCCGGTGGATCGGGACGGGCTGGGCTCGCCGTTTGCGGGTGGGGCTGTGCCGGTCTCTTCGCAGCCGCCAGTGGCCCAGGCCGGGGCGCTGCCGGACTTGGTCTCGGTGCAGAGTGAGTCGTTCTTCGATGTGCGTGGGCTGTGGCCTGGCGTGCGTCCGCAAGTGCTCGAACAGTACGACCTGCTGGCCAGCCAGGCGCTGGCCCGGGGCAAACTGCAGGTGGCGGCCTGGGGCGCCAATACGGTGCGGACCGAGTTCGCCTACCTTACCGGCATCCCTGCCGACCGGCTGGGCGTGCACCGCTTCAACCCGTACCGGGTGCTGGCCCGCCAGGGCCTGCCCAGTATCGCCGCCAGGCTCAAGGCGCAGGGGTACCGGACCATTTGCATCCACCCGTACGATGGTGGTTTCTATGGCCGCAACAAGGTGTTGCCGGCATTGGGCTTTGATGAATTCATCGATGTGAAGGCGTTCAACGCTTCGCAAAAGGCCGGGCCGTTCATTGGTGATTGCGCCGTGGCAGACAAAATCCGCGCGCTGCTGCAGGCGCCAGGCCGCACCCAGCCGCTGTTCATCCATGCGGTCACCATGGAAAACCATGGCCCGTTGCACCTGGAAAGCGTAGCCGCGCACGAGCTGCCCACCTGGTTCGACCGCCCGCTGCAACCGGGCATGAAAGACCTGGCGCCCTACCTGCGGCACATCGGCAATGCCGACCGCATGCTGGGCATGCTGCGCGAAACCTTGCTGGCCCAGCCGAACGAGGCGCTGCTGTGCTTCTTTGGCGACCACGTGCCGATCCTGCCCGAGGTGTACCAGGCTGTTGGTGCGCCCGCAGGTGATACCGACTACCTGGTGTGGTCCAACCGCCGCCAGCCTGGCTGCGGGGCCAAGCCCATGCCGGTGCAGCAGTTGTCCAGCACATTGCTGGCCCATGCCCTGGCGCCGGCAACCTGCCAGGACACGCCTGTGGCCAGTGCCGGGGTAGCCTGACAACGTGGTGCGTATCGTTTTGGGATCGGACCTGTCGCCGGAGCGTGCCGCAGACCCCGCCTTGGCCCGCTTGCTGACCGAGGGGCGGGGGTCGCTGGCGTTCCTGATTGGCAATACGGCCTGCCGCTATCGCCTGCTGGGGTCGGCTATCCACTGGGACCGTGTGCTGCTGGCCTTCGACGGCGAGCAGGCACTGGGCTTTGCCGCATTCAAGCATGGCCGGCGCGGGCCGTTTGCCTGGCACTGGCGGCCGTTCGTGCGTGAGTTTGGCCTGTTGAGCGGCTGGGTGCGGTTTATTGGGTTCTGCCTGAGCGAACTGCGCGAATGGCGCTACCCGTTCTTGCTGTACGGGCTGCGGGTCAGCAAGGCCGCACGCCAGCACGGCGTAGGCTCGGCGCTGGTGCAGGCGTGCTGCGCGCACGCCGCCGGCCAGGGCTTTACCCAGGTAGAGCTGGAGGTGCCGCTGAGCAATCATCGGGCGCAGCACCTGTACCTGCATAATGGCTTTGCCCTGCGCCGCAAGCGCTGGGTGCCGTTCCCGCCGGTGCGCAACATGTGGCGGGCCGTGTAATGCACAACACGCCTCCCTTTTTACCCCACCCGCCCGAAGGTTACTCGCCACCCGATGCCCTGGTAGACGGCACCGGCTGGGTCGGCATCATGTCGCAATGGGTGGCCTGGAAGGTCCTGCACCTGCCGCAGTTCCTCGGCCCGGAAGGCCCGCCCTTCTGGCTGTGGCGCCGTGGCCGCAAGGCGCCCAAGGGGCTCAAGGCCATTGCCGGTATCGGCTACAAGCAGTCGTCGGCCCATGCCCGGGTGCTGTGCCAGCGCTGGGGGCTGCCCTACATTGCGCTGGAAGACGGCTTTTTGCGGTCTTCTTCGCTGGGCATCGAGGGCGATACGCCGATGTCCATGGTGGTCGACCCGGTGGGCATCCACTACCTGGCCGACCGCCCTTCGCTGCTGGAAAACATCCTGCAGCAGCCCGAGGCGCTCAGCGCATACGAACTCAATTGCGCCCGCGAACTGATTGCCTTGATGCGCAGCAGCGGCATCGGCAAGTACAACAACGCCCAGGACCTGCCCGACGACGACCCGCTGGGCCGTGAACGACCGCTGGTGCTGGTGGTGGACCAGACTGCCGGGGATTATTCGATCCCGGGCGGCGGGCTATGCGAAGCCGACTACGTGCGAATGCTGGATGAGGCCCTGGCAGAAAACCCGGATGCCGACGTGCGCGTTCGCATTCACCCGGACTGCCTGGGCGGGCAAAAGCCCAGTTGTCTGCTGGATGCCGCGCGGGCCCGTGGGGTAACGCTGGAGGCGCGGCCGGTAGCCTGGGCGTCACTGGCCCGGCGTGCCCGGCGGGTGTACGTGGGGACCAGCCAGGCCGGGCTGGAGGCGTTGATCCAGGGCGTGCCGGTCACCTGCTTCGGGCTGCCGTTCTATGCGGGCTGGGGGCTGACCGATGACCGCATGGCCATTGCTCGCCGGCAGGCACGGCCAGACCTTGTGCAACTGGTGGCGGCGGCCTATGTGCGTTACTGCCGTTATGTCGACCCATTGAGCGGCCAGTTGACCGATGCCTTGACCGTTGCCCGCCAGTTGGCCAGCAAGAAAGCCCGCGATGCTGCGTTTGCCGGCCCCACCACGGTGCTGGGCGTGAAGCGGCACAAGCAGCACAACATCCGGCGTTTTTTCGCAAGCCGTTGGGGGCAGTTGCGCTTCAGCGTGGACAGCCCGCAACTGATAAGCCAGGTAGCAGCCGAACAGGGTCGGCTGCTGGTATGGGCTGCGCGCGAGCCGGCCGGCCTGGCCGAACGTGCGCGTCAGGCGGGGGTGCCAGTGTGGCGGGTCGAGGATGGTTTCTTGCGCTCCACGGGGTTGGGGGCGACCAACAGCCCGGCGCTGTCACTGGTGCTGGACCGGGGTGGCATTCATTACGATGCGCAGTCTGCCAGCGACCTGGAGCAGCTGTTGCAGCATGGCGAATTCGACGCCCCATGCCTGGCCGAAGCGGCGCGCTTGCGGGCGCAGATCGTTGCCAGCGGCACCAGCAAGTTCAACCTGCGCAGCAATGTGCGCCCGGCACTGCTGGGGCAGCCGGGGCAGCAGCGGGTACTGGTGGTGGGCCAGGTCGAGGATGACGCCTCGGCGCTGTGCAGCGGTGGCGGTGCCGGGTGCAACCTGCGGCTGCTGCAACAGGTGCGTGCGCGGTTGCCGGATGCCTGGATTCTGTACAAGCCGCACCCCGACGTGGAAGCCGGCAAGCGCCGCGGGCACATCGCCCCGGCACAGCTGGTGGGGCTGGCCGATCAGGTACTGGCGGGTGTGGACATCGCCAGCCTGTATGGCCAGGTCGATGCGCTGCATACGCTCAGTTCCACCGCTGGTTTCGAGGCCTTGCTGCGCGGGCTGCCGGTGGTCACCTATGGCACGCCGTTCTATGCCGGCTGGGGCCTGACCGAGGACCATCAGCCCTTGCCCCGCCGCACCCGGCGTTTAACCCTGGACCAGTTGGTAGCCGGCGCCTTGTTGCGCTATGCGCGCTATGCCGACGTCCAGCAAGACCTGCCCTGCGATGCCTGGCACGCCCTCGCCTGCCTCAGCGCGCCACACCCGGCGCCGGTGGCCTATCGGCGAGTGGCGCCGTTGCTCAACTATACCCGGACCATGCTCGGCTGTGGCCGGCCATTGGCCCCATCAAAGGACTAGATCATGCCTGTTTCGATCAAGGACATCGGCCGTTACGCGGCACTCCCCTGGCATTGCCTGCAGTTGGCTACCCATGCCAAGTCGTTCGAGAACAACCCGGTGCTGGGCAGTGCCCGGCTCAATGCCTTGGGCCTGCATGTGCAGCGTCGTCAGCTGGCGATGGCCATGGCAGGTTACCGTCGCAATGCGCTGGCCTCGCGGCTGGATGCCGGTGAGCGCGCGCATTTTGAGCAGAACGGTTTTTTCATTCGTGAAAACGCCCTGCCTGCCGAGCAGTTTGCGGCCTTGCGCGCCGAGCTGGGTGCATTGCGCAGCACCGGCTGGGAAATGCGCCAGGGCCGCGCGGTTACCCGCCGGGTCAGCCTTGACCAGGACGTGCTGGCGCAAAACCCGGCCAGTGCGGCGTTTGTGGCGGACCGTGGGGTGCGCGACCTGATTGCCTATGCGTCGTCCAATACCGGTGGTATTACCTACCAGTTGCAGTCGATCGTGATCGACGCCGCCAATGCCGACCAGGACCCGCAGACCCGCCTGCATGCCGACACCTTTCACCCCACGGCGAAGGCGTGGTTGTTTCTGGACGATGTGGCGGATGACCAAGGGCCGTTCAGTTATGTGCCGGGGTCGCACCGCCTGACGCCGGAGCGTTTGGCCTGGGAGTACCGTCAAAGCCTGGGGGCGGCGCGCTCCGGCGAGCAGATGCACCGTGAGGGTTCATTCCGCATCGACGAGCCCGAGCTGGCGGCCCTCGGCTTGCCGCCGCCCCGTCGCTTTGCGGTGCCAGCCAACACCCTGGTGGTGGCGGACACGTCTGGTTTCCATGCCCGTTGTGCAAGCCATCAGGCCAGCCACCGCGTCGAGATTTATGCCAGCCTGCGGCGTAACCCGTTCATCCCCTGGCGCGGGGCGCACCTGTTTGCATTGCCATGGATTGCCAACCACCACATGCGTTGGGATATCCGGTTGAAGCGGTTGATGGGGTTTGGCAAGAAGAGCCATTGGCGGTTTGTGGAGCAGTTGAATGCGTATGAGGCACCGCATATCTGACCCACGCCCAGTCCCCGGCCCGGTGGCTGGACGCAGGCCGTCGTGTAGGAGCGGGTTTACCCGCGAAAGGGCCGGGCCTGCTGGCCAATATCCCTGGCCGTTCACCGTTGCTGCCGCCACCGTATTCGCGGGTAAACCCGCTCCTACACCTGATCGGGGGTGGGCACAGATCGGGGGTTGGACGCAGACCGTCGTGTAGGAGCGGGTTTACCCGCGAAGAGGCCGGGCCTGCTGGCCAATATCCCTGGCCGTTCACCGTTGCTGCCGCCACCGTATTCGCGGGTAAACCCGCTCCTACGCCGATCGGGGGTAGGCACAGATCGGTGGTTGGGCGCAGACCGTCGTGTAGGAGCGGGTTTACCCGCGAAAGGGCCGGGCCTGCTGGCCAATGTCCCTGGCCGTTCACCGTTGCTGCCGCCACCGTATTCGCGGGTAAACCCGCTCCTACGCCGATCGGGGGTGGGCACAGATCGGTGGTTGGGCGCAGACCGTCGTGTAGGAGCGGGTTTACCCGCGAAGAGGCCGGGCCTGCTGGCCAATGTCCCTGGCCGTTCACCGTTGCTGCCGCCACCGTATTCGCGGGTAAACCCGCTCCTACGCCGATCGGGGGGTGGGCACAGATCGGTGGTTGGACACAGACCGTCGTGTAGGAGCGGGTTTACCCGCGAAAGGGCCGGGCCTGCTGGCCAATGTCCCTGGCCGTTCACCTTTGCTGCCGCCACCGTATTCGCGGGTAAACCCGCTCCTACACCTGATCGGGGGTGGGCACAGATCGGTGGTTGGACACAGACCGTCGTGTAGGAGCGGGTTCACCCGCGAAAGGGCCGGGCCTGCTGGCCAATATCCCTGGCCAATCACCGCCCCCCTGGTCAGTGGGCACATTCTGCAATGGTTGAATCGCTGCTGGCGCCTGGAGGGCGTCTACGCTGGCTCGAACTATCGAAGCCTCAAGGATGACCCCATGCACTACGCCCACGCCCACCATCTGCGCCGCCATCGGGTTTCACACCCCGGCAGGCTGTATATGCTGACCACAGTCACCCACCAGCGCCGCCCCCTGTTTCACAACTTCAACCTGGCCAGGCTGGTGGTCAATCACCTACGCCAGGCAGACCGGGAAAACAGCTGCGTCACGCTGGCCTGGGTCGTCATGCCCGACCATGTGCACTGGCTGATAGAACTGAAACAGGTGACGCTGGCCACGTTGATGCGCCGCTTCAAATCAAGGTCCAGCCTTGCCTTGCACAAGGCTGGCGTAACAACCACCCCCATCTGGCAGGCGGGCTACTGCGATCGCGCCATGCGCAAGGATGATGACCTGCTCAACGCCGCTCGCTACATCATTGCCAACCCGGTCAGGGCCGGCCTGACACCCAATGTCGGCGAATACCCACACTGGGATGCTATCTGGCTGTAAGCGTGGCCCTCACCCCAGCCGCGCCATCTCCTGCGCCACCACCGCAACGGTATGCCTGATCTGCTCTTCCGTATGCTCGCAAGACACAAAAAACCGCACCCGCGCCGAATGCTCCGGCACCGCGGGGTACAGGATCGGCTGGGCATTGATGCCACGCTCGAACAGGGCGCTGGACAAGCGCCCGGCTTTGAACGAACTGCCGGTAATCACCGGGATCACCGCCAACCCGGTACTGGTCGCCGTGTCCAACCCTGCTTCACGCGCCAGGCGCAGGAACAGCTCCCCTCGCGCCTGCACTTGCGCTACCCGCTCGCTGTCTGCAGCCAGCAGCTTCAACGCTGCCAGCGCAGAGGCCGTGACCGCCGGCGGCATGCCAACACTGTACAAGAAGCCCGGCGCCAGAAACTTCAGGTGCTCGATCAGTGCCGTGCGGCCCGCAATGTACCCGCCGCAACTGGCCAGGGTCTTGCTCAAGGTCCCCATCCAGATGTCGACGTCATCGCCAGCCAACCCAAAATGCTCACGAATACCTTTGCCCGTCGCCCCCATCACCCCCAGCGAATGGGCTTCATCCACCATCAGGAAAACCTTGTGCTTATGCTTGAGCTCGACGAACCGGGGTAGCTCGGGGTAGTCGCCGTCCATGCTGTAGATGCCTTCCACCACCACCAGCACCCGCTCGAAGTGCTGGCGTTGCTCGCCCAGCAGGCGGTCGAGCGCCTGCCAGTCGTTGTGGGCAAAGCTCAGACGGCGGGCACCCGACAGCTGGATACCCTGCAACACGCTGTTGTGAATCAGCTCGTCGTGCACCACCAGGTCGCGTGGCCCGAACAGGTAGCCGATGGTAGTGACGTTGGTGGCATGGCCGCTGACCATCACCACCGCATCGTCCACCTCGTACAGGCGGGCCAGTTCGCGCTCGAGCTCGCGGTGCAGCGGGCGGTCGCCAGAAACGGGGCGGCTGGCCGACACCGAGGTGCCGTAGCGGTCGATCGCCGCCTTGGCCGCTTCGGCCACGGTCGGGTGGCCGGAGTAGCCCAGGTAGTTGTAACTGGCAAAGTTGAGAAACTCGCGCTCGCCAATCTGCGTCTGAGCACCGGCGGTGCCCTGGTGCATACGGAAGAACGGGTTGCTCACGCCCAACTGCATGGCGCTTTGCTGGATTACCCGCAGTTGCTGGTACCCCGGGTGCTGATCAAAGCGATAGTGCGCTTCGGGCACCTTCAGGGCAGCCTGCTGTACCTGCTCCAGGGTGGCGCCCTGCTCGCCCTCGGCAGCCACATGGCGGCGCCGGGCGAGGGCTTGCTGGATCAGGCGTTGCTTGGCATCACCACCAAGGCCGGTCGGGGTTCTGGCTGTCATCTGGCACTCTTAATCAATCAGTCGGTTGGGTGCCGCGTTGCTGTCGGCCAAGGCTGCGTTCAACTGCGCCAACTCTTCGGCACTGTGTTCGCTGCCATGGCGGGCAAGCACATTCTGCGCCAGTTGCTCTTCGCCGCTGCTCGCTTCACCGCGCAGCAGCTCCAGCAAGCGTGCGGCAAGCTTGTCGATGCTGGAGCTGTCGCTCAGTTCCATCACCGGCAGGCGAATACCGAAACGCTCTTCCAGCGCCACCACCAACTCAACGCTCATCAACGAATCGAGCCCCATTTCCTGCAGCGGGCGCTGGGCATCCAGGCGTGCTGGCGGCAGGCGCAAAATCTCGCACACCTCGTGCTTGAGCATGTCTACGAAGCGTTCGAGCAGTTCGCCATCGTCAAGCTCCTCCAGCATGCGCTGGATGTCCTCACCGCCACCTTCATCCTCATGGTCACCGCCATAGGCACGGGCCAGTTCGCTGAAGCGCGGTGTAGTGGCGCTCGGCAGGAAGCGCGCCAAGGCCTTGAAGTCCAGCTCCAGCACGCCATGGCCGTTATCACCCTGCAACAGCATGGCCTCGAGCTGTGCCAAGGCTGCCTCAGCCCGCAGCGCCGAGCCCCCCATGCGGCTCTGCAGGGCGTCCTTGATCTGGCTGTTGCGCGCCAGGAAACCGACATCGTCGATGGCGCCCCACAGCACGGCGGTGGCTGCCTGGCCCTGAGCACGACGGTGCCGCGCAAGGGCTTCGAGCCAGTGGTTGGCCGCCACGTAGTTGGCCTGGCCGGGGTTGCCGAACAAGGTGGTGGCCGAGGAGAACATCACGAAGAAGTCCAGCGCCAGGCCCTGGGTCAGCTCGTGCAGGTACTGCGCACCCTTGGCCTTGGGCTCCAGCACGCGACGCAACTGGTCACCGTCAAGGTTGCGGATCAGGCTGTCGTCAATCACCGTCGCGGCGTGCACCAGGCCACGCAGTGGCCATGGGCTGGCGGCAATGCGATCAAACACCCCGCGCAGTTGCTCACGGTCAGTGATGTCGCACGCCACGGCCTGCACATCGATACCTTGGGCGTGCCACAACGCCAACTGCGGCTGGGCCTCTTCACTGGCCGGGCCACGACGGCCCAGCAACACCAGGTGACGGGCACCTTTGTCGATCAGCCACTGCGCAGTACGCAAGCCAAAGCCACCCAGGCCGCCAGTGACCAGGTAGCTGGCATCGGCGGCAAGCTGCAGTGCCCGCACCGGCTGCACGCGGGTGTCGACGGTTTGCTGGATCGGGTTGGCGTACGTCACCACGACCTTGCCAATCTGCCGCGCCTGCTGCATGTATCGGTAGGCCTCGACCACCTGGTTGGCGTCGAACTCGCGGAACGGCAACGGGTGCAGGATGCCCTGCTCGAACAGCTCCATCATTTCGGCGAACAGGCGGCGGGTGAGCGCGGGGCGCTCGCTCATCAGCTGGTCAGCGTCGATACCGAAATAGCTGATGTTGTTGCGGAACGGGCGCAGGCCAATACGGGTGTTCTGGTAGAAGTCGCGCTTGCCCAACTCCAGGAAGCGACCAAACGGCTTCAGCACCTGCAGGTTGCGGTTGATGGCCTCACCGGCCAGCGAATTGAGCACCACGTCCACGCCACGCCCACCGGTGGCTGCCAGCACCTGGTCGGCATACGCCAGCGAACGGGAGTCGTAGATGTGGCTGACGCCGAGCAGGCGCAGGAAGTCGCGCTTCTCGTCGCTGCCTGCGGTGGCGTGAATTTCTGCGCCCAGCCATTTGGCGATCTGGATGGCCGCGATGCCCACGCCACCGGCAGCGCCGTGGATCAGCACCTTCTCGCCCGGCTCCAGGCGCGCCAGGTGATGCAGCGCGTAGTACACGGTGAAGAAGGTACTCGGAATGGTCGCCGCTGCTTCGAACGACATCCCTTCGGGGATGCGTGCAACGGCGTTGGCGTTGGTGACCAGGCGGTTGGCGAAGCTGCAGGGGCCAAAGCCCACCACACGGTCACCCGGGGCGAAGTCGCCCACTGCCTCGGCGCCTTTGCCTTGCACCACACCGGCAAATTCGAAGCCCAAGGTAGGGCCGGAGAAGCCGTTTTCGATGGCTTCATCCGACAGCAGGCCGAGGGCGAACATCACGTCACGGAAGTTAAGGCCCGTCGCGCGCACCTGAATGTCCAGCTCATCCGCCGCCGGTTGACGCGGCTCACGCACTTCCCAGCGCAGGTTGCGCAGCTGGCCCGGCAGGTCGAAGCCCAGGCACACCCACTGCGCATCGCCCACTGCGCGGCGCGGCTGATCGGCCAGCACGCGCAGGCGCGGCACGTAGCGACGGCCTTCGGCGTCCAGGGCCAGCTCGGTTTCGCTGTCGGCGTGCAGCAACGCAGGTACCGCCAGCTCGACCGCTGCCGCGTGGGCCAGATCGAGCAGGCGAATACGACAGTGCGGGGATTCGTTGGCCAGGGTACGGCCAAAGCCCCACAAGGCGGCGTCGCCGATGGCCGCAACGTCAGTGGCGGTGTCGACGCTGTACAGGTGCTCGGCAGCGCCACGGCTGAACAGCCAGCACTGCGGGGCGATCGTCAGCGACTCACAGGCCTGTACCAGCGCGGCCGCTTGCATGCAGCGCTCGGCCTGGCCATCGAGGCCTGCGCCGCTGTCGAAACCAGCCAGGTGCAGCACATGCTCAGGGGGCTGGGCAAAGGCGCCAAGCTGAGCCGCCAGCGCCTGGGCGTCACCCGGCTGCAACAGGTCAACCTGCTGGCCTTGGGCGCGCAGTTGCTGTGCCAGGCGCAGGGCTGCGCCCTGCCCTGCTTCGGCGAGTACGGCCCAGCGCTGCACGGCCACGGGTGCAGCAGTGTCAGCACCGGCGGGCTTGTCCGCCAGCAACAGGTAGCTACCACAGGCATTACCCGGCAACGCCTCCAGCGTGCGCAGCGCGGTCAGGCCATGTCGCTGCAGCTCATGGCTCCAGAACGCCGGGCCTTGCTGGCGCGACAACGCCTGCTGCGGGCCGGCCAGCCACCAATCTGGCTGGGCACCGAAGACGAAATCGGCCCAGCGCGCCGGGTACTGCCCAAGCAGCGCCAACTGGCCGTGCGGGTTGAGCCGGCCACTGGCCAGGCGCAGGGCGTCACCCACCGTACCAAGGGGGCCGAAGTCGGTAGGCACCAGGACCCAGTCGAACGTACCGGCTTCGGCCAGTTGCTCCAGGCCAAGTACCTCCAACGCCGGGCAATCGTCACGCAGGCGCTGCTCAAGCTCGGGCTCGGCGACGCAGTAGGCATAATCGAGGCGATCGAAATCCAGACCGGCGTACAACAGCTCGGCAAACGAAGCGCCACCGAAGCCGAATTCCAGCACCCGCAGGCGCTGGCCGGGCGGCAGTTGCGCCAGGCGCGCGGCCAAGGTCTGACCAATGCCGCTGAGCAGGTGCTGCTGCCCTGCCGCACCCAGCACCAGGCGCGCCAGGCTGGCACCGCTGGTTTCGCGCGGTTGCAGGGTGTCGAAGGCCTGGCTGCCATCCAGCAACGCCGACAGATGACGGCCGATGCGACCAACGGAATGGATAATCTGGAAGTACTCGGGGTAGCTTCTGAACAGCTCTTGCCAGATAGCCTGCGAGGTCGGGCGCTCGCCCTGGTCAACCAGTCGCCAGCTGCCGTCCGCGCTACGCTGCAGGCTGCCGTCGTGCTCGGCATGGCGCAACAGCATCGCCAGGAAGTCGCCCTGGCCCTGCGACCACTGCGCGACCTGCTCGGCACTGATGCGGCCGCCGGCCTGCTCCACCGCATCGAGGACAAAGCTGTTGCACAGCACATCCAGCAGTGGCTCCACTTCATTCAGGTAACGCACCTGTGCCGGCTCGTCGGCCAGGCACTGCAAGGCCTCGACCAGCGGCGAGCAGGCCGCGGCGTTACGCTGCACAGGCACAACCGCGCCTGGCGCGGCCTGCCCTACATGGCCCATACGCTTGATGTCGCCACTGCGGTCGTATTGCAGGCGCACGGCACGCATGCGCGCATCCTTGATCGCCAGCACGGCAGCGCCGCTGGCATCGAACAGGGTGAAGTCGACCAGCAGCGAATGCGCGGTGCGCTTGCGCTGGCGCACCTCGGCCAGCACCGGCACACCGCCTGCATTGGTAAAGGCAATGCGCCCAAGCTTGACGGGGATGAACGCCAGGCCATCGTCATGCCCCTGGCGGCTGGCCAGCAGCTCGGTAATCAGCTGGAAGGCACCATCCAGCAGCGCCGGGTGCAGGTGCAGGCTTGCCAGTTCGTGTTCGATGGCAGCAGGCACGACCAACTGAGCCAACACGCGCTCCCCTTCCACCCAGGCTGCGGCCACGGTCTGGTAAGCGGGGCCGTAGTTCAAGCCAACCGCGCAGGTCATTGCCAGGTGCTGCTCGCCGGTGAAGTCTGCCGGGCGGGCTGGCAACGCCGGTGCCCGGGAGTCCAGCAGCACACCGCGCGCTTCGCCCGGCAAGCGTGCGACCACGTGCTGTACCCAGTCTTCGCGTTGCATCAACGTGCGCGAGCTGATGCGCAACGTGCCGTCGGCCTCTTCCACCTGCACGCGCACTTTCTTGCTGACCTCGCTGCTCAGCAGCAGAGGGTTGTGAATTTCCAGCTCTTCGATATCGACGAACTCGCCCGGCTGGTGCAGTTGCGCCACCGCCAGGGCCAGCTCGGTAAAGCCTGCACCCGGGAACAGTACCGACTCACCCACCTTGTGGTCGGCCAGGGTCGGGTACTGCTGGGTATCCAGGCGGTTTTCCCAGGTCAGCGCCTGGTCCGTTACCGGGTAACCCAGCAACGGGTGCACGCGCTCGTGGCGCAGCGGGCCATGGGCCTCGGCACTTACCGGCAAGCTGAAGTGATCGCGCTGCCAGGCGTAGTTAGGCAGGCGCAGCGGGCGCCCCGCCACCGGGAAGCGTGCCTGCCACTGTGGCTCCACGGCGGCAATCTGCAGGCGGGCTACGGTACGTTCCAGCAGCAGCGGACTGTGGTCGTTGCGCTTGAGGGTGCCAATCACCTGCCCTGGTTGTTCGCACTCGGCCAGCACATCGTTGACGTAGCTGCGCAGAATCGCATGCGGGCCCACTTCGACGAACAGGTTAAGGCCATTGCGCACCAAGGCAGCCAGCGCGCCCTGGAACAGCACCGGGAAGCGAATGTTCTGCCACCAGTACTGGCTGTCCAGGCGTTCGCCGTTCAACTGGCCACCAACAACAGTGGAGTAGAACGGAATCTTCGTAGCCTGCGGGCGGATATGCGCGAGGTCGTCGATAACCGCTTGCTTGATCGGGTCCATGGCCGGCGAGTGGAAGGCGTAGTCCAGGTCCAGGCGACGGGCGAATACCTGGCGCTCTTCCAGGGCCGCTTCCAACAGTGCCAGGGCGTCGACCTCACCGGCCACAGTGGCGCCGCGGGCGCTGTTCTCGCCCGCCACCACCAGGCGGCCATCCAGTTTCAGTTCGGCAATCAGTTGCGCCGTGGCCTCACCCGAGAGGCCGACCGCCGTCATCTTCCCGGTACCACGGGTCAGGCCCTGCAGGCGGCTGCGGTGGTAGATGACCTGGGTGGCGTCCTCCAGGCTCAACGCGCCGCTGGCCCAGGCCGCGGCCACTTCACCCACACTGTGGCCAATCACCGCCACCGGGTGGATGCCTTCGGCAGCCAGCACTTGGGTAACCGCCACTTGCAAGGCAAACAGCGCAGGCTGGGCGATTTCGGTACGTGCATAACGGCCTTCGCCGTTGTCACCCAGCAGCTCGGCGCGCAGCGAGTAGCCCGCCAAGGGCTGGAACAACGCGTCAACTTCATCCACGGCGGCGGCGAACAGCGGCTGGTCGAACATCGCCCGGCCCATGCCCTGCCATTGCGAGCCGTTGCCGGAATAGACAAATACCGGTGCCGAGGCGCCGTCCAGGGCCTGGCCGGCCTCCAGCACTGCGCTCAGTTCGCTGAGGGTCGGGTCCTGGGCATAGTCGTCCAGCGCCTGGGCAGCTTCGGCTGCAGTGTCGCAAACCAGCAGCAGGCGATGGCTGTGCGCATCGCGACGGAACATCGCCTGGTAGGCCACATCGTAATAGTCGGCCTGCGGCTGCCCGGCCAGGTAGGCGGCAAAGCGCTCTGCGGTTGCGCGCAGGCCTTGTTCGCTCTTGGCACTGAGCAGTAACGGCACGCGCCAGGCGCTGGTCGCTTGCGCTGCCGGCGCCTGTGGCTCGGGGCTTTGCAGGATGACATGGGCGTTGGCGCCGCCAAAGCCGAACGAGTTCACCCCCACGGTCAACTGGCCATCGGCTTTCAGCGGCAGGGGCTCGGTGACCACCTGCAGGTTGAGGTCGGCGAACGCGATGTTCGGGTTGAGCGCCTGTACGCCAATGGTAGCGGGCACGGTACGCTCGGCCAGGCAGTTCAGTGCCTTCATCAGGCCAGCCACGCCAGAGGCGGCTTCAAGGTGCCCGAGGTTGCTTTTCACCGAGCCGATTGGCAGCGGGTTGCCGGCGCCGCGCGCCTGGCCCAGCGCCTCGCCGATGGCGCGGGTTTCGATCGGGTCTCCCACAGCGGTACCGGTGCCGTGGGCCTCCAGGTAGTCCAACTGCTCGGGTGCGATGCCGGCCTGGGTGTAGGCGCGCTTGAGCAACGCCGCCTGGGCCTCGGCATTGGGCAGGGTCAGGCTGGACTTGCGTCCGTCGGTGTTCACCGCACTGGCCGCCACCACCGCCAAAATGGTATTTCCGTCGGCCACTGCCTGGTCGTAGTCCTTGAGCAGGAACAACCCGCCGCCTTCGGAGCGGGCGTAACCGTCGCCGTTTTCGTCGAACGACTGGCAGCGCCCGGTGCGCGACAGCATGGTCGCCTTGGCGAAGATCATGAAACCGAACGGGTGCATGTGCAGGCTGATACCGCCCGTCACGGCTTGGTCGACATCACCGCTGAGGATGGCCTGGCACGCCTGGTGGAAGGCCACCAGCGACGACGAGCAGGCGGTGTCGATGGCCATGCTTGGGCCACGCAGGTCGTAGAAAAACGACAGGCGGTTAGCCGCGATACTCATGGTGTTGCCGGTCGCCGTGGCGCCATCGATGGCCGACAGGTCCTCGAGCAGGCGGTAGGACTGCTCGACACCGGCGATGCCCAGGTACACGCCACAGTTGCTGCCACGCAGGCTGGACGGCTTGACCCCGGCGTTTTCGAAGGTTTCCCAGCACATTTCCAGCAGCATGCGCTGCTGCGGGTCCATCATCGCGGCTTCACGCGGCGAGATGCTGAAGAAGCCAGCGTCGAAAGCGCTGATATCACCCAGGGTGCCTGAGGCGAAGGTGTAGCTGGTTGCAGGGCTGGCCTTGTCCGGGTGCAGGAACTCGCGTTTGTTCCAACGCGACGGGTCAACCTGGGTCACCAGGTCGCGGCCCTCCATCAGGTTTTGCCAGAAGCCCGCATTGGAAGAGCCAGGAAAACGGTACGCACAACCAACGATTGCAACCTTTCTACGCTTGATCAAAACCTATTCCTTCAAATCTCATCGGGCACCGTCCCATCCGTCGGACAGCCGGCATGCCTGGCCCGGCCACGAAACTGGCCAGTCGTTATATGTCACTGATGATTGTCTGGGTACCTGAAACTGCCATGCACGCACGGGGCGCAAGACTCATGGTCTGGGACTCGCGTGGGATTGTTCAGATTTGTGTGGGCGGATGATACGCGGGTTGCCGGGGTGGGAAAACCCTGGGGTGAGGGATGGTTCACGGCGTGAGAGCGGGTTTACCCGCGAATACGGTGGTGGCTGCGACGGTGAATGGCTGATGGGAATTGGCCAGCAGGGGCGGCCCTTTCGCGGGTAAACCCGCTCCTACACGACGGCCTGCGCCCAATCATCAATGTGTGTCCACCACCAATCTGTGTAGGAGCGGGTTTACCCGCGAATACGGTGGCGGCGGCGACGGTGAACGGCGGGTGGAGATTGGCCAGCAGGCCCGGCCCTTTCGCGGGTGAACCCGCTCCTACACGACGGCCTGCGCCCAATCATCAATGTGTGTCCACCACCAATCTGTGTAGGAGCGGGTTTACCCGCGAATACGGTAGCGGCGGCGACGGTGAACGACGGGGGGGAATTGGCCAGCAGGCCCGGCCCTTTCGCGGGTGAACCCGCTCCTACACGACGGCCTGCGCCCAATCACCAATGTGTGTCCACCACCAATCTGTGTAGGAGCGGGTTTACCCGCGAATACGGTGGTGGCCGCGACCGCGAATGACCAGGGAGATTGGCCAACAGGCCCGCCCCTTTCGCGAGTTGAACCGCCCGAGCAGGGCGGTTCCGCCCCCGAGGTTGCTCCCTCAATAAACCTTGTCTTGAATCAAGCGCAGCAGATACTGGCCATAACCATTCTTGGCCAACGGTGCAGCCAGCTTTTCCAATTGCTGGGCGTCAACCCAGCCCTGGCGGTACGCCACTTCCTCAGGGCACGCTACTTTCAAACCCTGACGGCGCTCGATGGTCGCGATATAGCCACTGGCCTCCAGCAGCGAATCATGGGTGCCGGTGTCCAGCCAGGCGTAACCACGCCCCATGATCTCCACCGACAAACGCCCCTGCTCCAGATAGAAGCGGTTCAGGTCGGTAATTTCCAGTTCACCACGTGGCGACGGCTTGATGCCCTTGGCAATCTCAACCACGTCCTTGTCGTAGAAATACAACCCGGTGACCGCGTAATTGGACTTGGGCTTGGCCGGTTTCTCTTCCAGGCTAATCGCTTTGCCCTGTACATCGAACTCCACAACGCCATAACGCTCGGGGTCTTGAACATGATAGGCGAATACACTCGCCCCTTCGCTACGCTCCATGGCATTGCCCAGCAGCGCCTGGAAATCATGGCCGTAATAGATGTTGTCGCCCAGCACCAACGCGGACAAATCATTGCCGATGAAGCTCTCACCGATCAGAAACGCCTGCGCCAGGCCATCTGGCGAGGCTTGCACGGCGTAGGTGAGGTTGATGCCCCACTGATGACCATCACCCAGCAGTTGCTCGAAGCGCGGGGTGTCTTGCGGTGTGGAGATGATCAGGATGTCCCGGATGCCCGCCAGCATCAGCGTGGTCAGCGGGTAGTAGATCATCGGTTTGTCGTACACCGGCAACAGCTGCTTGGAGATTGCCAGTGTCGCGGGGTGCAGTCGGGTACCCGACCCGCCTGCCAGGATGATGCCTTTACGCTTCATGATGGTCATTTCTCGTGTATTTCCGTGAGCATGCGAGCCACCCCTACACGCCAGTCTGGCAAGTTAAGGGAAAAGGCTTCCTGCAGTTTATGGGTATCCAGACGCGAGTTGGCCGGCCGCTTGGCCGGGGTCGGATAGGCATCGGTGGTCAACGGCTTGACCTGCTCGGCATGGGCTTTCAACTGCACACCTTGGGCGGCGGCCTGCTCGAGTACATAACGTGCATAGCCGCACCAAGTGGTTTCGCCGCCTGCCGCCAGGTGGTACAAGCCAACCAGGGCCGGGTTGGCGCGGGTGGCGGCAATAGCATGCGCGGTGATGTCGGCGATCAGCTCAGCACCGGTAGGCGCACCGTACTGATCGTCGATCACCCCCAGGCTGTCACGCTCCGCAGCCAGCCGCAGCATGGTCTTGGCGAAATTATTGCCACGTGCCGCATAGACCCAGCAGGTACGGAAGACCAGGTACTGGCAGCCGGCTGCCTGGATGGCTTGCTCACCGGCCAGCTTGCTTTCGCCATAGGTGTTCAGCGGGCCGGTCTCATCGTCTTCCCGCCACGGACGGTTACCCCCACCAGGGAACACGTAGTCGGTGGAGTAATGCACCAGCAACGCGCCGCACTCGGCAGCAGCGCGAGCCAGCACACCAACGGCTTCGGCGTTCACCTTGAACGCTTGTTCGCGTTCGCTTTCAGCCTTGTCCACGGCGGTGTAGGCGGCAGCATTGACGATTACATCAGGGGCGAAGCTGCGCACGGTTTCGGCCAGACCAGAAAGGTTCGTCAGGTCACCACAATGGGCCTGGCTGCGCGAGCTCAGCGCCAGCACCTGACCAAGCGGCGCCAGGCTACGCTGCAGCTCCCAGCCTACCTGACCATCTTTGCCCAGTAGCAGAACCCTCATGCCGAGCGCCCTGCGTAGTTCTTCTCTACCCAATCGCGGTAGCTGCCAGATTGTACGTTCTGCACCCATTCCTGATTGTCGAGGTACCAGGCCACGGTCTTGCGAATGCCGGTTTCAAAGGTTTCGGCTGGCTTCCAGCCCAACTCGCGCTCCAGTTTACGCGCGTCAATCGCGTAGCGGCGATCGTGGCCGGGGCGGTCAGTGACGTAGGTGATCTGCTCGGCGTAGGGTTTGCCATCGTCACGCGGACGCAATTCGTCCAGCAACGCGCACACGCGGTTGACGATTTCCAGGTTGGGCTTCTCGTTCCAGCCGCCCACGTTGTAAACCTCACCGGTTTTGCCGGCTTCCAGCACCCGCCGGATGGCGCTGCAGTGATCTTTCACATACAGCCAGTCGCGGATCTGCTGGCCATCGCCGTACACCGGCAGCGGCTTGCCGGCCAGAGCGTTGACGATCATCAGCGGGATGAGCTTTTCCGGGAAGTGGTAAGGGCCGTAGTTGTTCGAGCAGTTGGTGGTCAGCACCGGCAGCCCGTAGGTGTGGTGGTAGGAGCGCACCAGGTGGTCGCTGGCAGCCTTGCTGGCCGAGTATGGGCTGTTGGGCTGGTACTGGTGGGTTTCGGTGAACGCAGGCTCGTCGGCGGCCAGCGAACCGTACACTTCGTCGGTGGACACGTGCAGGAAACGGAACGCCTGGCGTGCCGGCTCAGCCAGGCCACCCCAGTAGGCGCGTACGGCTTCCAGCAGGCGGAAGGTGCCGACGATGTTGGTTTCGATGAAGTCTTCCGGGCCGTGGATCGAGCGATCGACGTGGGACTCGGCGGCGAAGTTGACGATGGCGCGTGGTTGGTGCTCCTTGAGCAGACGTGCGACCAGTTCAGCGTCGCCGATATCGCCGTGCACGAAGATGTGGCGCTGATCGCCTTGCAGGCTGCTCAGGGTTTGCAGGTTGCCTGCGTAGGTGAGTTTGTCGAGGTTGACCACGGGCTCGTCAGAGCCGGCCAGCCAGTCCAGGACGAAGTTGGCGCCGATGAAACCTGCGCCGCCTGTTACTAAAATAGTCATTATGCGTTCTTCCCCTGATACATACTCAAACCCGGCAAGATGGTGTCTCAAGGATGGCCAGCTCGACTGTGAGGATGGCTCTTCATTGAGACGGTAGCTAAAGTAATGCTTTTACGGTTCCTGTCGCTGGCGCTCATACAGCCAGTCGACAATCTCCCCACCCGGCGTATAACCGCTCACGGTGTCCCTGAGCAACTGACGAACTGTTTTGAAGTCATCGGCCGAAATAGCTGCCATGAGCGCGTCGAGGTTGTACTTCAGCGTATCCCACGGCAGATAGTCTTCATTGGCACACATGATCATAGGATGGCGTGTAACCAAGACATTTTCGCCAATCAGCAGTTCTTCATAGAGCTTTTCACCCGGCCGCAAGCCAATGAACTCGATGGCAATATCGCCATGCGGATTATGTTCAGAGCGAATGCTCAATCCGGACAGGTGAATCATTTTTTCAGCAAGCTCCGTTATCCGTACGGGCTCGCCCATATCTAGCACGAACACGTCCCCGCCCTGCCCCATCGACCCCGCCTGAATCACCAGTTGCGCTGCTTCGGGAATCGTCATGAAATAGCGCGTGATTTTGGGGTGCGTAACCGTCAGCGGCCCACCGTGCTTGATCTGCTCATGGAACAGCGGAATGACTGAACCCGATGAACCCAGCACGTTGCCGAAGCGCACCATGGTGAATCGGGTCTTGTTCACCCGTGCGATTTTACTGCTGTCACCATACAGTACGGGTGCCGCCTCGCGGCTGAGGGCCTGCAGAATCAACTCGGAAAGACGTTTGCTACTGCCCATGACATTTGTCGGGCGTACAGCCTTATCGGTGGAAATCAGGACAAAATTCGCCACCCCCGACTGCACGGCAGCCTGGGCTGTATTTAGTGTGCCAAACACGTTGTTGATGATGCCTTCTGCCATGTTGTGCTCGACCATAGGCACGTGCTTGTAGGCAGCAGCATGGTAGACCGTGTCAACCCTCCACGCGGTCATGATATCGACCAAGTGCTGCTGATTGCGCACCGATCCCAACATTGGCAACAGCCGTACTGACAACGATTCACGCGCGACGCGTTGTTCCAGCTCGCTGAGAATTCGATAAAGGTTGTATTCGCTGTGATCGAACAACAACAAGACCTTGGGGCTCAGCCCTATGATCTGCCGGCAAAGCTCGGAGCCAATTGATCCGCCAGCCCCAGTTACCAATACCGCCTGTTTCTTGATACAGCGTTCGAGCAGGTCGGCCTGCGCCGGCACCGCGTCGCGCCCTAACAAGTCGGCAATATCGACATCTTGAATGTCATCGACCTTGACCCGGCCACTGGCCAGATCGGCAAATGCCGGCACGCTGCGTACGTGTAGCGGGTAGGCCTCCAGCAGGGCCAGTATTTCCTTGCGCCGGGCACGTGAAGCCGAAGGTAGCGCGAGAAGAACCTCCTGCGCGCCAGTATTGCTGATCAGCTTCTGCAAGTGCTTGGGCGAGTAAACCTGCAACCCAGAGATAACCCGGTTGGCGAGGTCGCCATCGTCGTCGATAAAGGCCACCGGGCGCATTGCCCGCCCCATGCGCAATGCAGCCAGGAGCTGGTTGCCCGCTGTACCTGCGCCATAAATGGCAACCTTGGTCAGCCCATCATCCCGGTGGGCGAACGGCATTGGGTGGGCACCGGTAAACCAGTCCCCAAGAAAGTACTGACGCATGATCAGCCGCAAGCCCCCGATGATTACCAGGCTCAACCACCAGTAGTTGAAAATGATCGAGCGCGGTATCACAACCCGATGGTTGCTGTACCAATAAACTACCAAGGCAAGAATCAGCGACGATAGCGTCACTGCCTTGATGATCACGACCAGTGCATCATTGCCGAAATAGCGCATGACCGCTCTGTACATGCCAAAACGGATAAATAACGGCACAGCCACTACTGGCGCGGCCAGAAACAGCCAGGTGTGCACGACAAATGGCTCGTAGACTTCATCGATACCCAACCGCACAATGAACGACAACCACAAGGCTAGCCAGATCAACACGACATCGGTACAAACCTGCAAGAGTCGCTTTTTTTGCCGTGAAAGGTTCACCAGGTACAGCCTAAGCCCCTTGTTGTTTTTGTCGCTCATCCAGTGCTCCTTGGTGCCAATGTGCATTGCTCCCCTGACCAGCCGCTTCGCGAGCCCACACACCTGAGCAGCCGGGTCATGCTGTTGCCTCGAGCCATGCTATTCCTGTTCTCCCGCGCGGTACTTGACTGCCAGCAGCGTCAGAGGTACGTAGGCGATCAAGGTTCCCAAGGCCCCGTCCAGCTTCAGCATCACTACCGCCATCGCAACAGGTAACAGCCATAGCAGGTTAATGGCTGCAACTCCCAGGCTCACCGGCAGATGGCTGCCATGGCGGCGTGATGCAAACTGATACGCATGGCTACGGTGGGCCTCATAGACCTTTTCACCACGCCCGAGCCTACGGATCAGCGTGAATGTGGCATCAACCACGAACACACCCAAAAGTATTAACCACCCCCAGAATAATAGTGGGTTTATCCAGGCGGCTTGCAATGCCAGAATCCCCAGCACGACCCCCAAAAATCCGCTGCCTGCATCCCCCATGAAAATGCGGGCAGGGGGAAAGTTCCAGAACAGGAAACCCGCCACTGCCATGGCCAGCAACATCGGCAACCAGGCGCCCTGCAGATTGCCGGTTAATCCATACAGCACAGCTCCGCCAAGGCAAACGCAGATAGCCTCAATACTGGCTAAACCATCAATGCCATCCATGAAGTTGTAAAGGTTGAGCAACCACACCAGATACAACAGCCCGATGGCTACCCCAAGGAACGCCGGTGCCAACTGCATGCCAAACACAATTAGCGGTGGCATACCACCCAACCAGTACAACCCCCAGCCAGCCGCTGCAAAATGACCTAGCAAACGCCAGCGCGCTGCAATGTGCCCGTGGTCATCCATGAAACCGATCAGTGCAACCAGCCCACCCGCTCCGGCCACGGCGCACATTAGCTCGGGGGCGACGATGCCGCTCCAGCCCAAACCCAGCATTGCACACAGGAAGGTGACAACGAATGCTACCCCACCGCCGCGAGGAGTTGGCATAGAGTGGGAGCTTCGAGCATTGGGGATGTCTAGCAGACGACGGGCCATCGCATAACGACGCAGTGCCGCGGTCAACAGCAGCGAGGCCACACCTGCAATCAAAATCAACCAAATCATGGGCGTCGGGCTTCCAGAAAAGATCGGGCGGTCATGGCCAAGCCTTGCTCCAGCGTCAAGGGTGGTCTCCATCCGAGAAAACGATGGTTTTTGCCAATGTCGGCTTGCAATGAGCAGCAGAGCCGTTGCGCAAGGTCGCTTCGGCCGAGCACTCGCGCGGCAAACAACAAACCAGGAATCGGCACCGAAAAGACCCGCGGTGGGCGCCCGAGCGCAACCCCCAGCGCTCGCAACAACTGAGGAAGAGAAACATCCTCACCGTCACTGGCCAGAAAGGTCTGGTTCGCCGCATTCGGATGGCCAATGCAAGTAATGATCAAATCAACAAGGTTGGCGATTGAAACCAGACTGCGCCGGTTGTCTACTGCCCCGAAAGGTAATGGTATGCCAAGCTGCACCCAACGCATCATGCTGTGGAAATTGGCCCGGACACCCGGCCCGTATACCAGCACCGGCCGAATGATCACGACCTCCATGCCGGTGGCCTGCGCCAATTGACGCAAGCCTTGCTCCGCTTGGCATTTGGAGACTGCATAGGCGTCACCTGGGGCAGGCGCTTGATCCGCAGAGAAAGGTCGTCCTGCGGCGCTCACTTCGCCATTGACCTTGATCGTACTTATGAAAATAAAGCGACTCACCCCAGCCGCAGCAGCTTGTTGGGCCAGCCGGAGAGTACCGTCTACATTGACCCTTCTGAACTCGGCCAAGCCGTCGCTGGCAGTTTCCTTCATCACGTGTACACGCGCTGCGAGATGCACTACCACGTCAACACCGACAAGTACTGGCGCCCAATCCGTCGAAGCGGACAGCTCGCCCACGACGGCAGCGCTCACGCTGCAAGGCAGCATGGTACCGGCCTGGCGAAGCGCCGCACGGGTGTTGTAAACATCTTGTTCAACCAACTCTTGACACAGTGCACGGCCCACGAACCCGCTGGCCCCAGTGACAAGAACCGTTCGCCTATCCATGAGAAATGACTCGCAAACGTTGACAAAGAACGCTGATATAGCGCGTTCTTCTGGATGAATCATTATTGCAAGTGGCCACCCAGGCGTACCAAGCAGTAATCATCGTACACACCTTATGTAGACTAGCGTGAGGCCTCGAAAGCATACGCGCAATGGTTGAGCGGTAGTGTATACACCTGTTGTTCATCGCACTAGGTATGGAAATTTCCGTACGCTCTGTCAGATTTTTCAACAACCAGACATACACAAAAATCCAACCTTGTCAAAAGTACACGAAGCAGCAGACTTGCGCATAAGCCGAAACGCTACGCGCAGTTTTACATAATTAAGCATCAGCACGAACAATCCGGCACAACCATCGCTGGAAACGCCAGCATCTGCGCCCAGAGTTCAGCCCGCCCACCACCATGACCCGCTGGCCTCAAATCAAATTCCTGCAGGACATTTACCTAATGCTCTGCAGGTTTTTTCTGAAATTTGGCACCACCGGTTTGCCACCATCGAGCCCTGCTATCATCAGGACAAAGCACCGCCTCTACATATGCTAGACGCTCTCCCTCACCGCATTCGAAGGCTGCATCGGCCGTCTCCCACTCCACCTCTGGAAAAGCCTCTCTCAGACCAGTAGGATGTGATCGGGAATCAGCCCGGAAGCGCTACCGCAGTTGCGCCTCTGGCCAAACGATAGGGTGAGGCCTGCTGGGATATGCGGCCTGCAAGCGGGACTTATAAGCTCCCTATTTGGTTAATGGAAATGAGCGCGCTCAATGCAAAACTATTCAGTATCGCCGTTGGAGATGATTAAGAGCCTTTGGCGCAACAAGCTATTGATCGTACAACTCAGCAAACGAGAAGTTCTTGATCGTTACCGCGGGTCGGTCCTCGGACTATCTTGGTCCTTTTTCAATCCCGTTCTGATGCTAATAATTTACACTTTCGTTTTTTCCGTAGTATTCAAGGCACGCTGGGGTGGAAATCCGGAGGAAAGCAAGTCTGACTTTGCGATCATCCTCTACATCGGCTTGATACTTCACGGCCTGTTTGCTGAATGCATCAACCGCTCGCCCAACCTTATTACCTCCAATGTAAGTTATGTAAAGAAAGTGGTATTCCCGCTGGAAATCCTGCCTTGGGCGGCGTTGCTTTCTTCCCTATTTCACGCTTTTATCAACTTCCTCGTCCTGCTTATTGCAATGTTCTTACTGAATCAGTCAGTGCCCCTTACGGCTGCGCTGTTCCCGCTCGTCATACTGCCACTTATCTTGGGCACGCTTGGCTTCAGCTGGTTTATCGCCGCCTTGGGCGTCTACCTGCGAGATGTCAGCCAGGTCACAAACATGATCACCACTATCCTGCTTTTCATGTCCGGGGTGTTCTTCCCAATCACCGCCCTGCCGGTGGCCTACCATGAGTGGCTGCGCCTGAATCCTCTGGCGACCATCATCGAACAAAGCCGCAATGTCCTAATTTTTGGCCACTCCCCCGATTTGACCGCACTTGCGTACCTCTATGCACTGGGCCTGCTGACTGCAATCTGTGGCTTCGCCTGGTTCCAGAAAACTCGCAAAGGATTCGCAGATGTGCTCTGAAAATGTCATTACAGTGGCCGATGTCTCCAAGTGCTACGAGATCTACGAGAAGCCTCATCACAGGCTCCTGCAGATACTCAGCCGAGGCCGTCGAAATTATTGCCAGGAGTTCTGGGCAGTCAGGAATGTGTCATTCGAGATAAAGGCAGGTGAAACCGTTGGCATTATTGGCAGCAATGGCTCTGGCAAGTCCACGCTGCTGCAAATGCTGTGCGGTACGCTCAATACCACCGCGGGCGAGATCACGGTAAAGGGCCGCATTGCGGCATTGCTTGAGCTTGGCGCCGGGTTCAACCCCGAGTTTACCGGCCGGGAAAACGTGTATCTGAATGCTGCGATACTCGGCCTGACTCGAGAGCAGATCGACCAGCAATTCGAGGCTATCGAAGCATTTGCCGAAATAGGAAGTTTTATCGACCAACCGGTCAAGACCTATTCGTCTGGCATGTATGTACGTCTGGCTTTTTCCGTAGCGATCCACACCAGTCCAAGCATTCTGGTGGTCGACGAGGCGCTGTCTGTCGGTGACGCGCGCTTCCAGGCCAAATGCCTGGACCGAATCAAGCAGATGAAGCAATCTGGTGTGAGCATCCTGTTCGTTTCGCATGATGTGGGCGCTGTCCGCAGCTTGTGCGATCGGGCAGTCTGGCTCGACAAAGGTGTCGTACGCGGTATAGGTGATGTCTTCATGATTACTGCGCTCTACACCGAACACCTGTTCAACGGTAGCAAGCCTGAAACAGAATCTGGTGAGGCAGGGCAAGCCGAGCCTGCAGCCCTCCCCCCCCTGCAACACCGGCCGATCAATCACTGGGGCTCACACGTGGGGCTGATCGTCAGCGCCGGCCTGTACGATCGTCACGGCCAACAGAAAAGCCTGTTCGTCGATTACGAGCCTATTACCGTCAAAATTCGCTTCCGCCCACAAATACTGAAAGGAATCGATGGCCTTTCTGTATCATTTTCCATCAAGAACCTGGCGGGAACCGACTTGGTGGTCGGCAGCACTTGGAACCATGATCATTTTTTTGATGAGCACACGACCCAAGACGAAGTGACTTTCCAATTCGAAAACCCATTGATTACCGGTGAGTACTTGCTGGTCGCAGCTGTTGAAAATCGCTCATCGGCCAGCATTCACTATTACGAATACGTGGAAGGTGCGCAGTACTTTTCTTCTTCCTTTGTGAGCAACCCGTTTGGACAATTCATGCCACGAATGGCGGTGTCCATGGCGGCGACCAATGCAAACACTTCGATTTAAGGACGACTCGCCCGATGAAGCAGCCTTCTGCTCCTGATTCACATGACAGCCCGCTGGACGACGTCAACTCTTTGACATACTGGGATCATCGCTTTTCCACCGATTGGGAGGAAAACCATGGGCGCGAACAGAGTCGCTTCTTTAGCGAAATCGCCGTCGAATTGATGCCGCAATGGCTCACCGATTATTGGCGAAACGAGGGGCTCTCCCTTTGCGATTGGGGCTGCGCCCAGGGTGATGGCACCTCCAGACTCGCTGAAGTACTGGGCCTGAGCAAAGTGACTGGCGTCGACTTTTCGCCAGAAGCAATCGAAAAAGCCACTGAACAATATCCCGCGCAAGCTTTTCTCTGCACTGACTTTCTGGGTGAAGACAGTCCCCAGTGCTGGGATATCGTTTTTTCTTCGAATACCCTTGAGCATTTCGAGCACCCCTGGGAAGTACTGAAAAAGGTCGCTGCGCACGCCAAGGACTTTGTGGTGCTGCTACTACCGTTCCGGGAACAGGAGCGCATCAAAGAGCACTTTTACACGTTTGACTACGCCAACATCCCTTTCACCCTGAATGACTGGACCCTCGTCCACTCTCGCTCAATTACAACAAGTGACCGAACGCCTAATTATTGGCCAGGTGAGCAGCTGCTACTCGTCTATGTCAGCCACACTATGCTCACACAGGTCGGTCCGACCTTGGATCATATGGAAATTGAAACCGCAGCAGGTAGGCTGATGCCACATGAACTCGAGATTCACCAGCAGACCCGTGAGGCGCTTGATGAGCTGAACAGGGTCCGCCAGGACCTGAGCAAAGCCACCAAGGCCCTCAACGAAGCCAACCAGGCGCTGCGCGACTCATCAACGCGCGAAGAGAGCCTGCAGAACAGCCTTGCAGACTCACGTTTGTCCCAAGCCCGGCTCAAGGAACAGCTTGAGCAGCTAATGCAAAGCCACTCCTGGAAAATGACATCCCCGCTGCGCTTTGCAATGCGGGTAGCCAGGCACGGGTTGCTGGCTCAAGACAAACACACCGTCAAGCAGCTTTGCAAAAGCAGCTTCCACCGCCTGCCATTGCCCGCCAGCATCAAGCAGCAAGCACTTAACCTGTACCGGAAATCCAAAGGCCAGCCAGTCATGAATGCCCCACTGCCCGTCGCAGCAGGCAAGGTGGCTTTGCCTGCTATCACGCCGACAGCGCAAATACCTGGCGTTCCTGACTATATCTTCTGGGGGGTCATTGACTGGCACTTCAGACACCAGCGCCCACAACAACTGGCACAAGCCTTGGCTAACGCTGGTCGCCGGGTCTTCTATATCTCTGTCAATCTGGTCGACTGTCCTGATGAAGGGTTCAATGTCGAGCAGCTTGACAGTGCCGGTCGCCTGTTCCAGATCAATTTGTATGCCAAGGGCGCGCCGGTCATTTATTACAATCCGGCAGGCGTCGACACAACTCACCAGTTACGCAATTCTATCGGTCGCATGCTCACCTGGGCCAACTCCCGCGCTTTGGTCTCAGTGGTTCAACACGCTTTCTGGTATGAAACTGCTACCGTGCTGCCAAACAGCAAGGTGGTGTACGACTGCATGGACCACCATGAGGGCTTTGGCAATGTCTCCGAGGAAATGCTCGCCATTGAAAAAGCACTGGTGCTGAACTCTGATCTGACTATCACCACTTCGTCGTGGCTGGATGAATTGGTAGGTAAAAGCACCTCGAAACGCGCCCTTATCCGAAACGCCGGCGAGTATGGGCATTTTGCCAACCGCCCAGACAAACTATTCCAGGCACCTCAAGCACAAAAGGTCATAGGCTATTATGGCGCCATTGCCGAATGGTTCGATGTAGACCTGCTGGCGTCCATTGCAGCACGCTTCCCTCAACACTTGATCTTGCTGATAGGCGCCGATACCGTTAACGCATCGGCTCAGCTGTCTCAATACAAGAACGTTGTATTTACCGGGGAGAAGCCTTATGCCGAATTGCCTGGTTACTTGCACGCTTTCGACGTATGCCTGTTACCGTTCAAAGTTATTCCGTTGACGCTAGCAACCAACCCTGTAAAAGTGTATGAGTATCTGAGCGCCGGAAAACCTGTTGTGTCTGTAGATCTACCGGAAATGCTCCAATTCGAAAACCTGGTACATACGGCAAAGGATCATGAAGCGTTCCTTCAAGCGATTGAGCAGGTATTGACTCATCCTTGCAGCGATCAGGATATTATCGAGCGCCAGCAATTTGCCAGCAATCAGACCTGGCTGCACCGCGCCGAACAGCTCAGCCATGTTATCGAGAATCCTGAAATAAATGGGCCTCGTATCAGTGTTGTGGTTGTTACTTATAATAATTTGGAGTTGACCAAGGCCTGCTTGAGCAGCTTGGATGAACATACCAACTATAACAACTTCGAAATTATTGTCGTGGACAACGCGTCTGCAGACGGCTCACCGGATTATCTACGCGAATGGGCCAGCAAAGGCGGAAACCGTCGGCTGATTCTCAATGACGACAACCTGGGCTTCGCCGCAGGTAACAATGTGGGGCTTGCTGTCGCCGATGGCGACTATCTGGTGCTGTTGAACAATGACACCTACGTCACGCCTGGCTGGCTGAGCACACTGTATCGCCACCTGGAACGCGACCCCACACTGGGCATCATCGGCCCCGTCACAAACAATATTGGCAATGAAGCTAAAATTCAGATCAGCTACTCCAACATGGACGAAATGCTGGAAGCTTCCAATTTGTACACACGAGCCAATATAGGCAAGACACACAAGCTGCACACAGCGGCATTCTTCTGTGTAATGTTCTCCCGGAGTATTTACGAACAAGTGGGACCTCTGGATGAAGCCTTCGGTCGCGGTTTCTTCGAAGATGACGACTACTGCCGCCGCATTCAACAACTGGGCCGTTCAGTGGCGTGTGCTGAAGACGTGTTTATTCACCACCACCTGTCTGCCTCCTTTAACAAGCTACGCAGCGCCGACCGTCAAGCCTTGTTTGAACAAAACAAGGCGCTCTATGAAGCGAAATGGGGCCCTTGGGTACCGCATGGTTACAGAGCGGAGGGCAAATAGGCCATGACGCCCGTGGCTGCATGTTTTGACCCCCACTAAAGCTCCCGAAAATATCTGATGGGCGGCGGGGCTCTCCGCCGTTCTCAGCCACAAGCAAGCAGGTGTACGCATGAAAATTATCTGTACGGTCGGGACCAGACCAGAAGCCATCAAAATGGCCCCCGTAATTCTCGAGCTAAAGAAGCAACCTTGGGCAACGGTGCGCGTTCTTGCAACTGCGCAACACCGTGAAATGCTGGATCAAGTGATGGCGTTCTTCGATATCGTGCCGGACATCGACCTGAACATCATGAAGCCTAACCAGAACCTAACCGAACTGACTGCGCGGCTTCTGGTCGAGCTCGACAAAGTATTGCTGGAGGAGCAACCTGACGTCGTGTTGGCCCAAGGTGATACCACCACAGTATTTGCCATGGCGCTGGCCTGCTTTTACCGCCGCATCCCCTTCGGACATGTTGAGGCGGGCTTGCGCACGTGGGACATTCAAAATCCGTTCCCGGAAGAAGCCAACCGCGTGCTTGCAGGTCGTCTCACCCGCTGGCATTTCGCTCCGACAGAAAGTTCGAAAGACAACCTTTTACGCGAGGGTATACCGGCAACGGACATCACCGTAACCGGCAATACTGTCATCGATGCACTGTTGATGACGGCCCAAAAGGACCTGGAAATCGGCGTAGATATTGATCCAAAGAAACGCCTGATCCTGGTTACCTCCCATCGGCGTGAAAATTTTGGCGAACCCATCAAAAATATCTGTAGCGCGCTGAAAACACTCGCCGAGCGTAATAGCGACATTCAGATTCTATATCCGGTACATCCCAACCCTAATGTGCATGATGTGGCCCACGCCATGCTCGGTGATATTGATAACATCATCTTGTGCAAGCCGCTCGATTACGCACCGTTCATCGCTGCCATGAAACGCGCTTATTTGATCATCAGTGATTCCGGGGGTGTTCAGGAGGAAGCACCCGCGCTGGGAATACCAGTACTTGTACTGCGAGAAGAAACCGAGCGACCTGAAGCCGTCGATATGGGCGTAGTGAAGCTCGTTGGGCCCAACCAACAGCGCATTATTGACGAAGCCCAACAGTTGCTCGACGACGCAAGCGCCTACGAATCAATGGCGCGAGGGGTTTCACCTTATGGCGACGGAAAAGGCGCGGCTCGTATTGTCGAGGTGTTGAAGGAACACTTTGCACAATGCAGCTAATTTATCTTTCCCCCGTCCCGTGGAGCAGTTTTTCCCAGCGGCCGCAAAAGTTCGCAAATTGGTTTCATCACTCGACCAATGGCAATGTTATGTGGGTAGACCCTTACCCCAGTCGATTGCCACAGCTCAGCGATCTGACCCACTCACGCGGTAGCGACAGGGGGATTGAGGCTCAAGAACCTTGGGTTGATGTGCTCAAACCACGCTCATTGCCAATTGAGCCATTGCCCTTTTCCGGGGCAATTAACAGTAGATTGTTCTGGTCATCGAACCTGCAAAAAGCGCAGCGCTTTGGAACGGCGAACCCGACTATTATTGTCGTCGGCAAACCCTCTGAACTGGCGATCCGACTCATTCAATCATTGCCGGATTGCCCTGCCATTTACGATGCGATGGATGATTTCCCAGCGTTTTTTTCGGGCTTATCACGCACGGCCATGCAGAAACGTGAAGCTAAGTTGGCGACACTTTGCCACACCGTACTGGCATCATCCACGCTACTAGTGGAAAAATGGCGGAAGCAGCATTCGGACGTCCGTTTCGTGGCAAATGCTTTGGATACACAGATGATTCCGGCATGGTCCGAAAAAGCCTCTCACAGTGAGCGTAAACTGTTTGGCTATGTCGGGACCGTCGGCGCCTGGTTTGATTGGAACTGGACCATAAAGCTGGCACGTGCGCGCCCAGAGGATACAGTGCTTATTGTCGGACCTATCAGTAATCGTTATGCCGGTAAATTACCCAATAATATTGTCATTCGCCCGCCGTGCAGCCATCGCGAAGCACTCGAGCTGATGCACACTTTTGACATCGCGCTCATACCTTTTCAGAAAACATCTCTGACAGCGAGCGTCGACCCTATCAAATACTACGAATACATAGCCGCCGGCTTACCGGTAATTACCACCAGCTTTGGTGAAATGAATTACAGACGCAACGAAACGGGCGTTTATATTTGCGACGTTCAAGATTGCATTGACGAAGTCGTTCATCAGGCGCTGAATTATAGAGCCACACCCGAGTTCATCGAAACGTTCAAGCGCCACAACAGTTGGTCAAGCCGTTTTTTGAGTGCCGGAATTCTTCAATAAAGGCAAAAACACAAAATTAATATATATTTAGCAACAACATAATAAGAAATACCAGCCGATCCTTGGGATTACGGCGAGTCTGACCTATATTTCTCAACAAAAACCAGCGGTTTGAAATATCGATCTCGGGACGGTCTGGCGACGCTTCCCGCTCTGCTTGTAGCAGGGCGGCGATTTTCTCCACCTCGCCCCGATACCATCCTTCACGCACAAGATTTAGCCGTTTTAAAATTGGCTTTAAGCCGCTGTTAGCGCCCATCTGGTTGGTCGCATGCTGTCGATAGTCCAACTTGGGACGCGCGTCGATAAACCATACCCATCCAGAGCTTCGTGCCCACGCGTAGATCAGCCAATCATGCAATGCCACTGCATTCACCGATTGCCAATGGCTCTTTATGAATCTCTGAAAATCCTGCGCCAAGCATCGGCGCAATACATAAGTACAGCCCGGCCCCGCCGCCTCAAAAAAATAGTCATAGCGCTTTTGAGCAAAGGCTTTATTGATAAGTTTTTTTCGCCCGCCCGACCAAAAAGCAGTGACATTGGCCGAATAAGCATCCGCCACGCCACTGCGGATGATCTCATGCGCCGTTATCAACTTATCTGAATGCCATATGTCATCCTGATCCGAAAATGCCACGTAGTCATAACTTGAAACATCGACATCGCGCAAAAGCCGGAAGAAATTCTTACCCGCCCCTCCAAACACGCCACTGGGCAGCACCCGCAATGCGGGGTTACGCTGCCCATACTCCACTAACCACTCATGCGTTCCATCGTCAGACCGGTCAACGCTGGCATAAATGGTAACATCAACATGTTTTTGTTGCAGGATGGATTCAACCTGCTCGAACAACCACTCGACACCATTATAAGCAGCCATTAATACTGCGACATGAGGCCTGCTATTGGGCGCGGAACTAGGCATATTCAACAACCATTGAATCGACGGAGATGAAAAACTTATTCAAGGACGGCAGCTGCCAAGTACGGTGCCTCTTTATCCTTTGCGCTCACAATCAAATCCCGATCAAGACGCGGCCACGCTATCGCAATTTTCGGATCTGCCCAATTCACACTACCCTCACAATCGCGCGCGTAATAATCACTGACCTTGTAAAGCACCTGGGTACCTTCTTCCAGTGCCAAGAAGCCATGAGCGAAGCCAGCTGGAACCCACAGCATCCGCCCATTCTTGGCACTTAGCTCCACCCCTACCCATTTGCCAAATGTTGCTGACTCTTTCCTAATATCAACGGCCACATCGAAAATGGCACCCTGAGTGACGCTGACCAGCTTATCCTGCGGGTGGGGGGAGCGCTGGTAATGCAATCCACGTAGCACACCCTTCCTGGAACAAGACCTGTTATCCTGTACCAGGCGGGGTGCCTTGATGCCCAGCTCGCTCAGCGTAGCCTGAAATACACGCTCATTGAAACTTTCGACGAACCAACCACGCTCATCCTCATAAAAGTTCGGTTCAAGTATCAACACATCAGACAAATCAGTTCGGGTTACCTTCATCGCTCAATACCAGATTTATAAAATAGAAAGCTTATACACTGAGGTCATTCCAAAAACTTGAAACATGCGAAATGTCCACGCAGCTACTCCAGTCAGTCTAACACGCTCATCATCATGCGGGTACGCCTGATTGAAATGCATTGCATTCGAACATTTTCGAATGAGAGGACCAGGCCTGTCGCTGGGGGCTGATCATTGTGGAATCTTTATACATATTTTTTTTTGCTTTTCGCCATAACGCTTGCGCAACCTATCGGCCAAGGCAGCCTTCGCTCTGCGCTCACCATGTACCAGAATAATCTCCCGGGATACAGTCAATTCCCCGGCCGCAAACTGCAAAAGCCCTTGCTGATCCGCATGAGACGAATACCCGTTTAAGCTGGTTATCTTTGCTCGTATCTCATGCATTTCGCCATCCAGATCAATCTGCACAAACCCTTCAGCACCTTCGCTGGCCTGAATCACAGCACCGGGCGTACCCTTTGCCTGATATCCGACAAACACGACCTCATGGCGCGGATCACCCAACATGGCCTTCAGATAATTGACGATACGCCCACCTGAACACATGCCGTTACCTGCAATGACAATGGCCGGTCGCCTTGTGCTTTTCAGGTAATTGACCACTCTTTGATGATCTGTATGGCTATCGACGCAGATAAGTTGACCGAACCCAAGCGGCGCCCTACCCTCGCTCAATCGCTGCCTGGCCTCTGCCCCCCAATACTCATGCAAAGTCAGATACGCACGGGTAATGCGCTTGGCAAGAGGTGAATCAAGAATTACCGGCAATTCTGACCAGTCCATGGTCTGCAACTGCTCCGCGTCCTCGCCTGCACGGCGGGCCTTTAGCAATTGCCTGCGATGAAGGATGTCCTCCAACTCGCAAAGCAACTCCTGCGTTCGCCCCAAGCTGAATGCAGGTATCAGAACCGTGCCGCCATCAAGCAACGCATGATCAATAACCGACTCCAGCTGCGCTTGACGCCCCTTGCACTCAGGGTGCAACCGATCTCCGTAGGTACTCTCCAACACCAGGACGTCCGCACGTTCAGGTGGGCGCACATCCTGCAGAAGCGAATTACCTGGCGCACCCAGATCACCTGAGAAGACTATACGTGTCGAAATACCGTTCGCCGGGTAACTGACATCACACTCTATATACGCAGACCCAAGCAGATGACCAGCACGCTGCAGGCGAATGGAACAGCTAAGCGCATGGGTTTCGACCAATTGATGCCAGCGTTCGAACGGCAGAGGCGTAATCAAGCGATGCAACAGCGCCATGTAGCGCTCAACCTCAATGGGGCCCGCCTTGACACCAACCTTGTAAGCGTCTTCCAGCACAAGGGGCAAAAGCGCAGCGGTTGGCTCGCTGCACAGGATTGGCCCTCGAAACCCTGCAGCCAGCAGCGCTGGGATACGCCCCACATGATCGAGGTGTGCATGAGTTACGAGCAACGCTTGAATACCGCCGACATCAAAATTCAGGGTGGCGAATGCCGCCCCCATATCAAACTCGCGACCCTGTTCAAGGCCACAATCGACCAGCACGCTGGTTTCCGGATCGAGATGAAGCTGATGACAGGAGCCGGTGACACTTTTAATGCCACCATGGTGGGAGAGGCTAGGGTATTGCATGAAGCTCACGCTCGCAGTGATCGAATGAGGAAATGTGTATTTCTCCACTTCGAGCGATTGGAGCGCAGGCAAGCATTTCTGAGACTAATGAAGGAAATTTCTCTATTTTTAATCAATCAAGCCGTGCGACTTAAGGACGTACGAATTTTTCGCTTGCTGCGCTGAACACTGTAGGCCCCCAACAAAGGACCTATGGCCAGACCTATGATCAGAGCCGCCAACACAGGGAGCGCAACCGGCATCTCTGGAGTTACCTCCCCCAAAAACGTCAACTGCACTGCCTGCTGATTTTCCAACACGAAGAACAGTACCAACGCCGCCAACAGCAAGACGAACAAGGCAACCAAAGCGCGCTTAATATTACGCATCATTCTGCTCCTTTGCCGCTCATGGGTGAGCGTCCTCTTCTTCGTTGACTCGATCCCGCAACTCCTTACCCGGTTTAAAATGGGGCACGAACTTACCTTCGAGCTCTACTGACTGGCCTGTCTTGGGGTTTCGCCCGACGCGGGGGGCGCGATAGTGCAGTGAAAAGCTGCCAAAACCACGGATCTCTATGCGATCACCGGTGGCCAGACATTGAGACATCTGTTCAAGCATGGTCTTGATGGCCAGCTCAACGTCCTTGGACGAAAGCAAGCCCTGATGGGTGACAATACGTTCGATCAGCTCCGACTTCGTCATGATTTTCCCTTCGTTATCAAGCAGCTAGATCATTGCTTAATCAGGTTTTAGCACGCTCGGAAGGATTTGAACAGGGCAGTTCTTGACTTAAGAAGAAATTTCGAGATTGATCTGACGAAAAAAATTCATGCACCGCGCCCCCGGCTACCGCTGATCGGGTAGCCTCCTCATATCACCCTTGTACCCTGCGGCCCACGGGGAAAACGCATAGATAGCTATTGAAATCCACTTCGCAACGGTGTAATCAGAAAGGCCGGCATGGGGCCGGCCCATGGAGGTGGCTGTAATGGATGAAGCTGATTTTTTCGAACGATGCCAACAGCTCTCGCAAGAGTGCTCGTCGAGCTACAGCGCGATCCGCATTTACCTGATGGACAAACCTCTACCAGCCGATCAGCCTCCACCCATGGAGTACCGGGAACTCATTGCCCGATCACGCGAGGCTGTCTGTCGCTACATTTCACTCTCTTGCCAGCAGACCTCCCCGTTCGACAAGGGATAACGCAACAGCTACCCCTGCCCTGACATCGCTATCCGGGCAGAGGACCTATTGAACGACGAACACGGGCCGCGAATCGCAAGACCTAAATTTTGCGCGACCCGTCGGCGTTATTTTCTATACACCAGGCATGTTGCCGTCATCCCCAAAGACAACGAACCTTCAGGTGGCGTGTCACCCCAATTGCTAACCGTCAACTTCACAGGTGCCCAGTGAGCAATCTGCTCCCGCCCAGTGTTGATCTTCTGCAATACATAACCTGGAGCCCCGGGCTCAGCCTGAAAATCAACAGCGCCAGGCTTACCATTGGACAGATACAGCGCCTCCGTTGACGTCATCGCCCTGCTCATGCAACGGCCTTCATCGTAGATAAATTTCTGGATGTTGAACGAATGGAGGCACAACATGAGCAACGCAATAATAACGAAAACCCTTCCCACAAACAGGGTTCGCGATCTACCGTAGAAAATAGCGGCCAAAGCGGCACTCAGCACCAGTGAAGAACCGTACAGATAATGCGCACCCTTGATAGGAATGAGTAGTACAGGTGCCAGGAACAGGAAATACATCACAACGTAAGTCAGCACCGACTTTACGCCGTATGTCATTCCCAAGAGAACAACCACCAATGCGTGAACGACAAGCGCCAGGGCAATAGCAGTAACGGTGAGGAAAACCCAACCATTCGCCTCATTCAACCCATATGCGAATGGGTAGGCACTGTAGACCAGAAGATTATCCGGAATATTGACGATTGACGCCTTGTAATCAGCAACCTGCGGATTCCCAAAGGAGCCAATAATCGCCCTGAGCCTGAACCCTAGGAATATCATGATTGGCAGAGCCCATGTGACACCGGCCACCCAGAATCTTTTTACTTTAAGCACCGAAATGTCACTTGCCACAAGCAACAGCAGGAGACCTGGTAAGATCATTGCCGTTTCTTTGGACAGTATGGCCAAGGCGGAGAACAGGAACAGCAATAGCAGTAACAGCGGCGAACTATCGGACTGACGTATGTATTTCTCAGCAACCAATAAGGCCGCCAATCCAAAAAGCACATACCATCGATCCATGAGCGCTGCAGACCAGCCAGTCGACATCATGACCAACGGGTTTATGATAAAAATCAGAGATGCCAATAGCGCGAGACGATGGTTGCTAGTGAATCTGCACATAACCAGATAGAACAGAAAGCCTATTACTGCATGCGTCAGAATCGCTGAAAGATGCACCACAACCGGATAGTGCTCCATGAACAGCGCCAGCACCCCCTGCACAAAGAAGGAAACGGGCCGAACAGGTGCACCGAACGCCGACGTATCGTGAATCGGCAGGTACGCGCGCAGGTAGCTTTCGAACCCGTACCTTATGACATGATCCAATTTTTGAAGCTCATCATGGCTAAAATAGCCTGGGTTTGCGACCAGCAAAACCGTAGTCACCAATCCAAAAACCAGAATTATGAAAAATGCCTTGATAGACTTCAAAGCATACTCGTCACGAACTTTATCTTGGCCATTAAGCATACTTAGCGCGCTCTCCAACGGGGGCAGGACGCTTGAAATACATCCTCAAACGCATTGCTGGTTTTTCCACAAAATGCCAAGATGCAAATGCAAACAAAAATGCCAAAAAACAACTGAGCATCGTATGCTTCATATTACTGGCATCCGGATACAGCGACATGATCAACTGTTGAGACAGCCAGCCATAAAGATACACACCATAGGAGTAGTCGCTGAACTTATTGAACCATTTTCCACCCGGACAAAAGGCAAGGCTAAATACTATGTAAGGCAGTAGTAAGTTATAGACGAAACCAAAGGTGGGTGTCCCATGTGTCGCGGCAGCGGAGAATAGCAATACCATCAGGACCCACGGGCTCAACGTAAGAGTATCCCTGTTAACCCAGGCGAAGCTACCGATCATGAACATCAGCGCCACATGCAAGTGGTTTTCAAAGGCAAATATGAATGACCAAGCTTCGGGATCGAAGAAACCGACTGCTAGAGCAATGCAAAAAATAAGATTGAAAACTGCGCGATTAGCCAGCACCCCTACCAGCGAAACAATCGCTACAATTGCATACAGCCGAATTTCTACGTATAACGACCAGAGGGAACCATTGACCGCATTATTAAAATGATTCTCGAACACACCGGGAAGGTTGTAAACAGTGCTGGCAAGCGAACTGTTCTTCCAAAAATAAGACCACGTCTCGCTCACACTCCAGTAGCTACTTGATGTCGTAAGCAACGGCCCCACAACCAGAACGGTGACACTCACACAGACAATAAGCGCCGGATATATCCGTAGCACCCGGGAAGCCAAGTAGTACTTAATCCCATTATTACTTGCGGCGCTGGCAGTGATCAGAAAACCACTGATTACAAAGAACGCATCGACGGCTACGCCACCAATAAATTTAAAGCCAACAACCTGTAGAAAAATATCGGCAGGCCCATGACCTGTTATCGCGCTTGCGTGCCCATAAATCACGCTAAATGCCGCAAGCAACCTGATGAGATTTAAGTTATTACTCTCTCGCTTAAAAAGCACCCCAAGTGTATTAGCGTGCATTATCTGCCCCTCCGAACGCCTTGGAAACCTGCGATGGAATACGCTGATCAATCAAATAAAGAGGCCGATTTTTAGTTTCGCCAAACACCCTTCCCAAATACTCTCCGAGAACACCAATAAAAAATAACTGAATACCACCAATGAACAAGATGGTTACCATGATGGTGGGGTAACCTTTTACCACATCTCCCCATATCAGCGTTTTAGCCAGGATGAACAGTCCAAAGACAAATGATATTAACGACACCAGAAAGCCAAGATAGGTAGCTACTTTCAAGGGCGCAATCGTGAAGGAGGTAATGCCCTCAAGAGCGAAGTTCCAGAGCTTCCAATAATTGAACTTCGTAACCCCAGCAACCCGTGGATCACGCCGATACTCTACGGCCTTCGAAGGGTAGCCCACCCAAGCAAACAGCCCTTTCATGAAGCGGTGATGCTCTCTCAGCTCACGCAATGCTTCGACCACACGACGCGTCATCAAACGACAGTCACCAGTATCCTGTGGTATTGATACCTTCGAAATTTTCAGCATCAATTTGTAAAACAAAGAAGCAGTAGCCTTTTTTAACCAACTTTCCCCATCGCGATGAGTCCTTTTTGCATATACGACGTCAAAGCCGTTCTCCCACTCCTCTACAAAAGTGATTAGCAACGATGGCTGGTCCTGAAGATCTGCATCGAAAACTGCCACCGCATCACCCTGTGCGTAATCCAGTCCCGCTGTCATCGCTGCTTCTTTTCCGAAGTTTCGAGATAACGAAATACCACTGACACGCGGGTCTGCCTCTGCAAGCGCCTGGATAATTTTCTGAGTAGCATCAGTACTACCGTCATTGACAAATATCATTTCGCAGTCATATCCGGGCAACTGCTCGATAACCCGTGTCATTTCTTCATGAAACAGATTAATTGATGCTTCTTCATTAAAACAAGGGACGATCACTGAAATTGACTTTTTCATTATTTATTCTTCTTGAACACCCAAGACTTGGATAATGAGAAATTAGAAGCCATCGACAGAGCTGTGGCCAAAATCTGCGCAACCCATTTATTCCACTGCAACGTATCAGCGAGCAATCCCATGCAAGCCGTATTTATTGACCAGCCGATAAACACCATGACATAGAATCGCCATGCAACCCTCGTGTGCTTTTCGCTAACGCCAAAGGTAAAGAAATAGTTGATAAGGTAGTTCAGCACTGAACCCAAAAAATACCCTAGACCGGAGCCCAGCGCGGCAGAAGTCTGGAAGGCATGTACGCAAACCCAGAGTGTCAGGTACTGAAGTAACGTTGCCATGCCCCCCGCGAACAGAAAGCGAACCAACAAAGTTTTCGTGCCTCCTGCTTTTAATAGCCCACCTTCGCCATTAGCGCCTTGCGCGCCTGTTGGCGACCGAGATTCGCCCGAGCGGTTGTAATGCGTACTCATCCTTAGTTAGGCTCCCCACATCCTCAGGCCCGACTCATAAGCTGCCGACTCTTGACAGGAACTGCAGCATCAAGCGCTCAGGATAACCTAGCTTTTGTTCGAAATCCCGCAAAAGCCGCCCGCAATATCGGAAAGACATCTATCTATCGGGCCTTCTACCCCGACAAAGGCTTCAGCTGTTTGAACAACCATAGCGAGGCTCCTCATTAGCAAGCGCATTGCCTCTACACATAAAAAAGGGCGACCCGAGGGTCGCCCTTTTTACCGATCAAACAGAACTCAGTTCTGCTTGGCCATTGCTTCGCGCAGCAGCGCAGCCATGGTGGTGTCGGCAGCAGCTTCCGGAGCGTTTTTCAGGCTCTGGATAGCTTCGCGCTCTTCAGCGTCGTCTTTCGATTTGATCGACAGGCTGATAACGCGGGACTTGCGGTCAACGCTGATGATCTTGGCTTCGATCTCTTCGCCTTCCTTCAGAACGTTACGCGCGTCTTCAACGCGGTCACGGCTGATTTCGGAAGCTTTCAGAGTGGCTTCGATGTCGTCGGCCAGGGTGACGATGGCGCCTTTGGCGTCAACTTCTTTCACGATGCCCTTGACGATAGCGCCCTTGTCATTGACAGCAACGAAGTTGGAGAACGGATCGTCTTCCAGCTGCTTGATGCCCAGGGAGATGCGCTCGCGCTCTGGGTCAACCGACAGGATGACAGTTTCCAGCTCGTCGCCCTTCTTGAAACGACGCACGGCTTCTTCGCCGGTTTCGTTCCAGGAGATGTCGGACAGGTGAACCAGGCCGTCGATGCCGCCGTCCAGACCAATGAAGATACCGAAGTCGGTGATCGACTTGATGGTACCGGTGATCTTGTCACCCTTGTTGAACTGGCCGGAGAAGTCTTCCCATGGGTTGGACTTGCACTGCTTGATGCCCAGGGAGATACGACGACGCTCTTCGTCGATGTCCAGAACCATGACTTCCACTTCGTCGCCAACCTGAACGACTTTCGACGGGTGGATGTTCTTGTTGGTCCAGTCCATTTCGGAAACGTGTACCAGACCTTCAACGCCTTCTTCCAGCTCAGCGAAGCAGCCGTAGTCGGTCAGGTTGGTAACGCGAGCCTGTACGCGAGTACCTTCTGGGTAACGGGCAGTGATAGCTACCCACGGATCTTCGCCCATCTGCTTCAGACCCAGCGAAACGCGGTTGCGCTCACGGTCGAACTTCAGAACGCGTACGTCGACTTCGTCGCCAACGTTAACGATTTCCGATGGGTGCTTGATGCGCTTCCAAGCCATGTCGGTGATGTGCAGCAGGCCGTCGATACCGCCCAGGTCCACGAATGCGCCGTAGTCGGTGAGGTTCTTGACGATACCTTTGACTTGCTGGCCTTCCTGCAGGGTTTCCAGCAGGGCTTCGCGCTCGGCGCTGTTCTCGGCTTCCAGCACGCTGCGACGGGAAACGACAACGTTGTTGCGCTTCTGGTCCAGCTTGATGACCTTGAATTCCAGCTCTTTGCCTTCCAGGTGGGTGGTGTCACGCACTGGGCGGACATCAACCAGGGAGCCCGGCAGGAACGCACGGATGCCGTTAACGTCGACAGTGAAGCCGCCCTTAACCTTACCGTTGATAACGCCCTTGACCACTTCTTCGGCGGCGAAAGCTGCTTCCAGAACAATCCAGCACTCGGCGCGCTTGGCTTTTTCACGGGACAGCTTGGTTTCGCCAAAGCCGTCTTCGACCGCGTCCAGCGCAACGTGAACTTCGTCACCGACCTTGATGGTCAGCTCGCCAGCTTCGTTGTAGAACTGCTCGAGCGGGATGACGCCCTCGGACTTCAGGCCAGCGTGTACGGTAACCCAGTCGCCGTCGATGTCGACAACGATACCGGTGATGATCGCACCCGGCTGAAGATTGAGGGTTTTCAGGCTTTCTTCAAAGAGTTCTGCAAAGCTTTCGCTCATTTTAATTCCTGTAGATTCGGGCGAAACAGACGCCCATAACCACATTCCAGACAATGTGGGTTCGTTTTAAGTAAAGGAAAGCCGGCAGGACGTTGACTGGTGCCCCTGCCTGCTTTCCTGGCTATCAGATAAGGTCGCGCTGGGCGATCTCGCTTCTGATACGTTGCAACACCTGCTCGATGGACAACTCGGTAGAGTCCAACTGAATGGCATCGGCCGCTGGCTTCAGCGGGGCCACTGCACGTTGGGTGTCACGTTCATCACGCGCACGAATCTCATCCAGCAGACTCGACAGACTAACATCTTCACCCTTGCCCTTCAACTGCAGGTAGCGGCGACGTGCGCGCTCCTCCGCGCTGGCGGTGAGGAAGACCTTCAATGGCGCATCCGGGAACACCACGGTACCCATGTCGCGACCGTCAGCAATCAGCCCCGGCACTTCGCGGAACTCACGCTGACGCACCAGCAGCGCATCACGCACTGCCGGCAACGAGGCCACCATCGATGCACCAGCACCGACGGTTTCGGTACGGATGACGTTGCTGACGTCCTCACCCTCAAGGATGATCTGTTGCAGCTTACCGGGCTCGGCAGCAATGAACTGCACATCCAGATGGGCGGCAAGTTTGGTCAGCAGCTCTTCGTTGGTCAGGTCGACGCCATGGTTGCTGGCATTGAATGCCAGCAAGCGATACAGCGCGCCGGAGTCCAGCAGCTTCCAGCCCAGCTCGCGGGCAATCAGCCCAGCGACCGTGCCCTTGCCCGAGCCGCTTGGCCCGTCGATGGTGATAACCGGTGCCATTGAATTCACGACTTGCCCTCTTCTGCCACGCGAATCCCCACTTCGGCGCACAGCGCCAGGAAGTTGGGGAACGAGGTGGCGACGTTGGCGCAGTCGTGAATGCGAATCGGCGCACTGGCGCGCAGCGAAGCCACGCTGAAGGCCATGGCGATGCGGTGGTCACCATGCCCATGCACTTCGCCGCCGCCCAACTGGCCGCCGTCGATGATGATGCCGTCCGGGGTCGGCTCGCACTTGATGCCCAAGGTGGTGAGGCCATCGGCCATCACCTGGATGCGGTCGGACTCCTTCACCCGCAGCTCTTCAGCACCACGCAGCACGGTACGCCCTTCAGCGCAGGCAGCGGCCACGAACAATACCGGGAATTCGTCGATGGCCAGCGGCACCAACGCTTCAGGAATGTCGATACCCTTCAGCTTGGCACCGCGCACACGCAGGTCGGCCACGGGTTCGCCGCCCACTTCACGCTGGTTTTCCAGGGTGATGTCGCCGCCCATCAGGCGCAGGATGTCGATAACGCCAGTACGGGTCGGGTTGATGCCGACATGCTCCAGCACCAGCTCGGAGCCTTCAGCGATAGAGGCTGCGACCAGGAAGAACGCTGCCGAGGAAATGTCAGCCGGCACTTCGATCCGGGTAGCGGTCAGCTTGCCACCGGACTGCAGCGAGGCCACCGGGCCATTGCTGTCGACCGAATAGCCAAAACCGCGCAACATGCGCTCGGTATGGTCACGGGTAGGCGCAGGTTCGGTGACAGTGGTCTTGCCTTCGGCGTACAGGCCGGCCAGCAGCAGGCAGGATTTGACCTGGGCGCTAGCCATCGGCAGCGTGTAGGTCAACCCTTTGAGCTTGTGGCCACCGCGAATGGTCAGCGGTGGGCGGCCGTCCGGGCCGGTCTCGACCACAGCACCCATTTCGCGCAGCGGGTTGGCCACACGGTTCATCGGGCGCTTGGACAGCGAGGCGTCGCCGGTCATGGTGACATCGAACGACTGACCGGCCAACAGGCCCGACAGCAGGCGCATCGAAGTACCGGAGTTACCTACGTACAGCGGCCCAGGTGGCGGCTTGAGGCCATGCAGGCCCACGCCGTGAATGGTCACACGACCGTGGTTGGGGCCTTCGATGACCACACCCATGTCACGGAATGCCTGCAGGGTCGCCAGCGCATCTTCGCCTTCGAGGAAGCCTTCGACCTCGGTAGTACCTTCGGCCAGCGAGCCGAGCATGATCGAGCGATGGGAAATCGACTTGTCGCCCGGTACACGGATCCGCCCGTTCAGGCGGCCACCCGGTTGGGCCTGGAAAATCAGATCGTTGGCGTTCATAGCGTCCACATAGGCCCGGCGGGCCAGGATTTTACTGAAATGCTCGCGGGCAACCCGTGCGCGGGTGAATACACCCAGCAGTTGGTGCCCATCCCCTTCAGCGATCGCGTCGCGCAGGGCGTCGAGATCGCTGCGATATGTATCAAGCGTGCGCAGGACAGCGTCGCGGTTGGCGAGGAAGATGTCATGCCACATGGTCGGATCGCTGCCGGCGATTCTTGTGAAATCGCGGAATCCACCCGCAGCGTACCGGAAGATCTCGAGGTTTTCATTGCGTTTGGCCAGTGAGTCGACCAGGCCAAAGGCCAGCAGGTGTGGCAGATGGCTGGTGGCGGCCAGTACTTCGTCATGGCGCTCGACCGACATGTGCTCCACATCGGCATCCAGCGCACGCCACAGGCGGTCAACCAGGGCCAGCGCGGCGGGGTCGGTTTCGGCCAGCGGCGTGAGGATGACCTTGTGCCGGCGGAACAAGGTGGCATTGGAGGCTTCTACCCCGCTCTGCTCGGAACCGGCAATGGGGTGGCCCGGGACGAAGCGCGGCAGGCGATCACCGAAGACGGCACGCGCTTCCCGCACGACGTTGCCCTTGGCGCTGCCGACGTCGGTGATGATTGCATCACCCAGGTCGAGCTGGGCCAGGCGCGCGAGGACTTTTTCCATGGCCAGGATCGGTACGGCCAGCTGAATGACATCGGCGCCCACGCAAGCGGCGGCGAGGTCTTCTTCGCAGCGGTCGACCACGCCCAGGGCCACGGCCTGCTTGCGCGAGGGGGCGTCCAGGTCGACACCGACCACTTCGCGGCACAGGCCGCTTTCACGCAGGCCCTTGGCGAACGAGCCGCCGATCAGGCCCAGGCCGACCACGACCAGGCGGTCGATGATAGGTGCGGGTTTGGTTTTTGCTGCATTTACCACTGGTGCGAACCCTGTTCTGAAATCTGGACAGCCGGTAAGAGCCATTGGGGCTGCTTTGCAGCCCATCGCGACGCAAGGCCGCTCCCACAATGCGCTACACCTGTGAGAGCAGCCTTGTGTCGCAATGGGGCGCGAAGCGGCCCCAACAACCTCAGATCAAAGCACCGCCTTCGGATACGAGCCCAGCACCTTCAGCGCCACAGCCTCCTGGCTGATCTGCTCGAGCACCGCCTTGATCAGCGGGTCGCGGTGGTGACCGACGAAATCGATGAAGAACACGTAGGTCCACTTGCCGCTGCGCGACGGGCGGGTCTCGATGCGGGTCAGGTCGATGCCGTTCTGATAGAACGGCACCAGCAACTCATGCAACGCACCTGGCTTGTTGCTCATCGAAACGATGATCGAGGTCTTGTCGTCGCCGGTCGGCGGCACTTCCTGGCTACCGATCATCAGGAATCGCGTGGAGTTGTCCGGGCGGTCTTCGATCTTCTCGGCCAGACGGGTCAGGCCGTACAGGTTGGCCGCCATATCGCCGGCGATCGCCGCCGAATTCCACTCACCCTTGACCCGCTTGGCCGCTTCGGCATTGCTCGATACGGCCACGCGTTCCACGTTCGGGTAGTGCGCGTCCAGCCATTTTCGGCACTGGGCCAGCGACTGGGCGTGGGAATAGATGCGGGTGATGCTGTCGGTCTTGGTGTTCTCGCCCACCAGCAGGTGGTGGTGGATACGCAGCTCGACTTCACCGCAAATCACCATGTCATGCTCGAGGAAGCTGTCCAAGGTGTGGCTGACCGCACCTTCAGTGGAGTTTTCCACCGGCACCACACCGAAGTTGACGGCACCGGCCGCCACTTCACGGAACACTTCGTCGATGGCCGCCATCGGCCGACTGATCACCGCGTGGCCGAAGTGCTTCATGGCCGCCGCCTGGGTGAAGGTGCCTTCAGGGCCGAGGTAGGCGATTTTCAGCGGCTCTTCCAGGGCCAGGCACGACGACATGATTTCGCGGAACAGCCGCGCCATCTCTTCGTTGCCCAGCGGCCCCTTGTTGCGTTCCATCACGCGCTTGAGCACCGCAGCTTCACGCTCGGGACGGTAGAACACCGGCTTCTCGCCCTCTTTCAGCGAGGCCGTCTTGACCCGGGCTACTTCTTCGGCGCAGCGGGCGCGGTCGCTGATCAGCTCGAGGATTTTCTCGTCGAGGCTGTCGATGCGCACGCGCAGCGCCTTGAGCTCCTGTTCGGACATGTCAGCCATGCTCCTTCTCGAATTCAGCCATGTAGCCTACCAGCGCTTCTACCGCTTCCAGGCCTAAGGCGTTGTAGATGGAGGCGCGCATGCCGCCCACCGAACGGTGGCCCTTGAGGTTGAGCAGGCCACGCGCATCGGCGCCAGCGAGGAAGGCCTTGTCCAGGCGCTCGTCAGCCAGGCGGAACGGCACGTTCATCCACGAACGGGCGTTGACGCTGATCGGGTTGGTATAGAACTCGCTGCGGTCGATGAACCCGTAAAGGCGGTCTTTCTTGGCACGGTTGCGCTGCTCCATGGCCTCAACACCGCCCTGCTCTTTCAGCCACTCGAAGACCAGGCCAGAGAGGTACCAGGAGTAGGTGGCCGGGGTGTTGTACATCGACCCGTTGTCAGCCGAAACCTTGTAGTCGAGCATGGTTGGGCAGCTGCTGCGGGCATGACCCAGCAGGTCTTCGCGCACGATCACCACCACCAGGCCGCTTGGGCCGATATTCTTCTGCGCGCCGGCGTAGATCAGGCCGAACTGCGACACATCGATCGGGCGCGAGAGGATGTCGGACGACATATCGACCACCAACGGCACGTCACCGGTTTGCGGCACCCAGTCAAACTGCAGGCCACCGATGGTCTCGTTGGACGCATAGTGCACGTAGGCAGCGTTTTTGGTCAGGTTCCACTCGTTCTGGCCGGGGATGGCCAGGTAGTCGTAAGGCTTGGCAGTGGCGGCGACGTTGACGTTGCCGAAACGGCGCGCCTCCTCGATGGCCTTTTTCGACCAGATACCGGTTTCGATGTAATCGGCCGTGCCGTTTTCCGGCAGCAGGTTCAGCGGGATTTCAGCGAACTGCTGGCTGGCGCCCCCTTGCAGGAACAGCACCTTGTAATTGGAGGGGACGGACAGCAGGTCACGCAGGTCCTGCTCGGCCTTTTCGGCGATGGCCACGTAATCGTCGCTGCGATGGCTCATTTCCATCACCGACAACCCCTTGCCACGCCAGTCCAGCATCTCGGCCTGCGCGCGCTGCAGGACAGCGTCAGGAAGCGCGGCAGGGCCTGCGCAGAAGTTAAAGGCTCGTTTGCTCACATCCACTCTCGCTCTGCCAAATAGAACAAAAACTATCAAATGGGTTAGCAGCGACCCTGTGGGAGCGGGCGAGCCCGCGAACACCGGCAAAGCCGGTGCCATCTACCGCAGTGTCTGCTTCGCGGGCATGCCCGCTCCCACAAGGCCGGGCTTTGCCAGCTGTTATCAGTCAAACGGGGCGACCTTGGTCGCCCCGTTCGGGTTTCACGCTTGATTACTCTTGCGGGGCCTCTTCGGCGCCTGCAGCTTCGTCTGGCGCTTCGGCTTCGACACCCTCCTCGTCCGCCTCGATCACTTCATCGAGCTCGTCCTCGGATGGCTCCTGGATACGCTCCAGGCCCACCAGTGTCTCATCGGCCGCCAGCTTGATCAGCGTAACACCCTGGGTGTTGCGGCTCAGGCTGGACACCTCGCCAACCCGGGTGCGAACCAGCGTGCCCTGGTCGGAAATCAGCATGATCTCCTCGCCTTCCTGCACCTGGATAGCCCCAATCAGCAGGCCGTTGCGCCCTTTGGTACCCATGGCGATCACACCCTGGCCACCACGGCCGCGACGCGGGAACTTGGACAGCGGGGTGCGCTTGCCAAAGCCACGCTCAGAGGCGGTGAGGATCTGCGAGCCGGACTCCGGGATCAGCATCGAGATGATCCGCTGGCCTTTGCCCAGTTTCATGCCGCGAACACCACGGGCGTTGCGACCCATTTCACGCACGACGCTCTCGGCAAAGCGAATGACCTTGCCAGCGTCGGAGAACATCATGACTTCCTTGGCGCCATCGGTGATGGCCGCGGCAATCAGAGTGTCGCCTTCCTTCAGCTTCAGGGCGATCAGGCCGTTGGAGCGCGGACGGGCGAACTGCACCAGCGGGGTCTTCTTGACGGTACCGGAAGCGGTCGCCATGAAGATGTACGCGCCGGTCGGCTCTGCAACCCACTCCGGGGTGTCGCCGTCTTCTTCGTCGACTTCCTCGGCCTCCACCAGCTCACCCTCGAGCACGGTGTCATCAGCCTCGTCCAGTTCTTCGTCGAGGTCGGCGTTCTGCTGCAGCGCTTCGAGGTCGATCTGCAGCATGGCGGTGATGCGCTCACCCTCCTCCAGCGGCAGCAGGTTGACCAGCGGACGACCGCGGGCAGCGCGGGACGCTTCGGGGATTTCGTAGGTCTTCTTCCAGTACACCTTGCCCTTGCTGGAGAACAGCAACAGGGTGGCATGGCTGTTGGCGACCAGCAGGTGCTCGATGTAGTCCTCGTCCTTCACGCCGGTCGCCGACTTGCCTTTGCCGCCGCGGCGCTGGGCCTGGTAGGCGGACAATGGCTGGGTCTTGGCATAACCACCATGGGAGATGGTGACCACGCGCTCTTCTTCCGGGATCATGTCGCCGTAGTTGAGGTCGTGGCTGGCATTGAGGATTTCGGTGCGGCGCACATCGCCGTACTCGGCACGGATGGCCTCCAGCTCCTCGCGAATTACTTCCATCAGGCGCTCGGCGCTGCTGAGGATGCGGATCAACTCGCCGATCTGCTCGAGGATTTCCTGGTACTCGGCCAGCAGTTTCTCGTGCTCCAGGCCGGTCAGGCGGTGCAGGCGCAGGTCGAGAATGGCCTGGGCCTGTTCCGGCGACAGGAAGTACTTGCCGTCATGCAGGCCGTACTGCTCCGGCAGGTCCTCAGGGCGGCAGGCGTCGGCGCCGGCACGCTCGACCATGACCTGCACGGCACTGGATTCCCACGGTGTCGAAACCAGGGCTTCCTTGGCTTCGGACGGCGTCGGCGAGGCCTTGATCAGGGCAATGACCGGGTCGATGTTGGACAGCGCGACCGCCTGGCCTTCAAGGATATGGCCGCGTTCACGGGCCTTGCGCAGCTCGAATACAGTACGACGGGTCACCACTTCACGGCGGTGGCGGACGAACGCTTCGAGCAGGTCCTTGAGGTTGAGCAGGCGCGGACGGCCGTCGACCAGGGCCACCACGTTGATGCCGAATACGCTCTGCAGCTGGGTTTGCTGGTAGAGGTTGTTGAGCACTACCTCCGGCACCTCGCCGCGACGCAGCTCGATGACGATGCGCATGCCGTCCTTGTCGGACTCGTCGCGCAGCTCGGTGATGCCTTCGATCTTCTTCTCTTTGACCAGCTCGGCGATCTTTTCGATCAGGCGCGCCTTGTTCAGCTGGTACGGCAGCTCGGTGATCACGATCTGCTGGCGGCCGCCAACCTTGTCGATGTCTTCGATCTCGGAGCGGGCGCGCATGTAGATGCGGCCACGGCCGGTGCGATAGGCCTCGATGATGCCCTGGCGACCGTTGATGATGCCGGCAGTCGGGAAGTCCGGGCCAGGGATGAACTGCATCAGTTCATCGATGGTGACTTCCGGGTTGTCGATGAGCGCCAGGCAGCCATCGATGACCTCACCGAGGTTGTGCGGCGGAATATTGGTCGCCATGCCCACGGCAATACCGCTGGAGCCGTTGACCAGCAGGTTGGGAATACGCGTCGGCATGACCGCCGGGATCTGCTCGGTGCCGTCGTAGTTGGGCACCCAGTCGACGGTTTCCTTGTGCAGGTCGGCCAGCAGCTCGTGGGCCAGCTTGGTCATGCGCACTTCGGTGTATCGCATGGCGGCAGCGTTGTCGCCGTCCACCGAACCGAAGTTGCCCTGGCCGTCGACCAGCAGGTAGCGCAACGAGAACGGCTGGGCCATACGCACGATGGTGTCGTAGACCGCAGTGTCGCCGTGCGGGTGGTACTTACCGATCACGTCACCGACCACACGGGCGGATTTCTTGTACGGCTTGTTCCAGTCGTTGCCCAGTTCGCTCATCGCATAGAGAACGCGGCGATGCACGGGCTTCAAGCCGTCACGCGCATCGGGCAGCGCTCGCCCGACAATCACGCTCATCGCGTAGTCGAGGTAAGACTGTCTCAGTTCGTCTTCGATATTGACCGGGAGGATTTCTTTGGCCAGTTCGCCCATGAGAAGCCTGATTCCTTTTTCTGGTGAAACTTCGCAGCTCCATCAAGGGCCGAACGAAGCTCGCCGCCGCAGCGCATAAGGGTGCGACGACTTACGACAAATCAATGAGTTGTGCCATGGATCTGCGCAATGAAGGCCGCCACTTTGGGCGGTCTTGGAAACTGCCGGATATTATCACAAAGGCGGGGGCGGTGGGGAGATCTGTACGGCAGTGCACGGTCATTGTGGGAGCGGCCTTGTGTCGCGATAGGGCTGCACAGCAGCCCCGGCAATTTTTGCTTCTTCGCCGACATCCCGGGGCCGCTTTGCGGCCCTATCGCGACACAAGGCCGCTCCCACAAAGTACGCGTTCTACCGGGGTATCAGTGCAGGCGCTTGCGGCAAATCAACTGGGCCAGTTTGGCGGTATCCGGGCGCTCGACAACACCCCGTTCGGTCACGATAACGTCAATCAGGTCGGCCGGGGTCACGTCGAACACCGGGTTGAATACCTGCACATCCCGTACCGCCGGGGCACCGCCAAAGTCCAGCCACTCGTCGGCGTCACGCTCTTCCAGGGGAATATCCTCGCCGGTTGCCAGGTTCAGGTCGATGCTGGTGCTCGGCGCCACCACCATGAAGCGCACACCATGGTGCATGGCGCTGACCGCCAACTGGTAGGTGCCGATCTTGCTGGCCACGTCGCCATTGGCAGCGATGCAGTCCGCGCCCACCACCACCCAGGTGATGCCCTTGGTCTTCATCAGATGCGCCAGCGCCGAGTCGGCGCACAGGGTCACCGGGATGCCCTCGTTGGCCAGCTCCCAGGCCGTCAGGCGCGAGCCCTGCAGCCAAGGGCGAGTCTCACCGGCATAAACCCGCTCGACCATGCCTTCCAGGTAGCCGGCACGGATCACCCCCAGTGCGGTGCCAAAGCCGCCACTGGCAAGGGCGCCGGCGTTGCCGAAGGTGAGCAGGGCCTGGGCATTGCCCTGATGACGACGGATCAGCTCGATACCCTGCTGGGCCATGGTCAGGTTGGCCTCACGGTCGCTTTCGTGAATGGCCACCGCTTCGGCCTCCAGCGCCGCCAGAACGTCTTCTTCCGGACGCAGGCGCAGCAGACGCTCGCGCATGCGGTTCAGCGCCCAGAACAAGTTGGCGGCGGTAGGACGCGCTTCGGCGAGGGTGAGAAAGTCGTCTTCCAGTTCCATTTCCCAATCGCCGCCTTCGGCCAGCCGCTCTTCAAGGGCCAGTACCAGGCCGTAAGCTGCGGCAATACCGATCGCCGAGGCGCCGCGCACTGCCATGTCACGGATGGCTGCGGCCACCTGCGCAACATTGTCGCAGGCCAGCCAACGCTCCTCCGACGGCAGCAGGCGCTGGTCGAGCAGGTGCAAGGCGCCGCCCTGCCAGCGGATCGCGGTCACCTTCTCCGCCGCCAAAAGTCGCTCGCGCATCGCCTCTCCCCGTCATTCGGATATCAAAAACCGGCGATTATAGCGACCCTCGCGGCCAAGCGCTCGGGTATACTCCGGCGCAATTTTGCGAAGTTTCAGAGGACTGTTCAATGAGCAACGTCGACCGCGCCGAAATCGCCAAGTTCGAAGCGCTGGCCCACCGCTGGTGGGACCGCGAAAGCGAGTTCAAGCCGCTGCACGAAATCAACCCGCTGCGCGTCAACTGGATCGACGAGCGCGTCAGCCTGGCCGGCAAGAAAGTGCTGGACGTGGGTTGTGGTGGCGGCATCCTCAGCGAAGCCATGGCCCTGCGCGGCGCCACGGTCACCGGTATCGACATGGGCGAGGCGCCACTGGCGGTGGCTCAGCTGCACCAGCTGGAGTCCGGCGTGCAGGTGGAATACCGGCAGATCACCGCCGAAGCCCTGGCCGAGGAAATGCCCGAACAGTTCGACGTGGTGACCTGCCTGGAAATGCTCGAGCACGTGCCCGACCCGTCTTCGGTGATCCGCGCCTGCTACCGCATGGTCAAGCCGGGCGGCCAGGTGTTCTTCTCCACCATCAACCGCAACCCAAAGGCCTACCTGCTGGCCATCGTCGGCGCCGAGTACATCCTGAAGATGCTGCCGCGCGGCACCCATGACTTCAAGAAATTCATCCGCCCGTCCGAGCTGGGCGCCTGGAGCCGCGATGCAGGCCTGCAGGTGAAGGACATCATCGGCCTCACCTACAACCCGCTGACCAAGCACTACAAGCTCAACAGCGACGTCGACGTCAACTACATGATCCAGACCCTGCGCGAGGAATAAGCATGCGTTTGCGAGCAGTACTCTTCGACATGGACGGCACCTTGCTGGACACGGCGCCGGACTTCATCGCCATTTGCCAGGCCATGCTCGCCGACCGCGGGCTACCGGCCGTTGACGACAACCTGATCCGTGGCGTGATCTCGGGTGGCGCCCGCGCCATGGTCGCCACTGCGTTCGCCATGGACCCGGAGGCTGACGGCTTCGAGGCCCTGCGCCTGGAGTTCCTCGAGCGTTACCAGCGCGACTGCGCGGTGCACAGCAAGCTGTTCGAGGGCATGACCGAGCTGCTGGCCGACATCGAGAAAGGCAACCTGCTGTGGGGCGTCGTCACCAACAAGCCGGTGCGCTTCGCCGAGCCGATCATGCAGCAGCTGGGCCTGGCCGAGCGTTCGGCGTTGCTGATCTGCCCGGACCACGTGAAAAACAGCAAACCCGACCCCGAGCCGCTGATCCTGGCCTGCAAGACGCTGAACCTGGACCCGGCCAGTGTGCTGTTCGTCGGCGACGACCTGCGCGACATCGAGTCTGGCCGCGACGCAGGTACCCGCACGGCGGCGGTGCGCTACGGCTATATTCATCCAGAGGACAACCCCAACAACTGGGGTGCCGACGTGGTGGTGGACCACCCACTGGAACTGCGCAAAGTGATCGACAGCGCGCTGTGCGGCTGCTGAACCCAGACCGATGACCGGGCACCGCCTCTTTGTAGGAGCGGGTTCACCCGCGAATGCGCCAGCCCAGACAACACTGGCGCCTGATCGGACGCATTCGCGGGTAAACCCGCTCCTACAATAGCCCCAGGCCGCCCACACGAACTCGAAGGACAGAACCATGTTCGACTACACCGCCCGCCCCGACCTGCTGCAAGGCCGGGTCATCCTGGTTACCGGTGCCGGCCGTGGCATTGGTGCCGCGGCTGCCAAGGCCTATGCCGCACTGGGTGCCACCGTGCTGCTGCTGGGCAAGACCGAGGCCAACCTGAACGAAGTCTACGACCAGATCGAAGCCGCCGGCCATCCGCAGCCGGTGGTCATCCCGTTCAACCTGGAAACCGCCCTGCCACACCAGTACGACGAGCTGGCGGCCATGATCGAAGGCCAGTTCGGCCGCCTCGATGGCCTGCTCAACAATGCGTCGATCATCGGCCCGCGCACGCCGCTGGAGCAGCTGTCGGGCGACAACTTCATGCGCGTGATGCACATCAACGTCAATGCCACCTTCATGCTCACCAGCACCCTGCTGCCGCTGCTGAAGCTGTCGGAGGACGCTTCGGTGGTGTTCACCAGCAGCAGCGTCGGGCGCAAGGGCCGGGCTTACTGGGGCGCCTATGGCGTGTCGAAGTTCGCCACCGAAGGCCTGATGCAGACCTTGGCCGATGAACTGGAAGGCGTGGCGCCGGTGCGCGCCAACAGCATCAACCCAGGCGCCACGCGCACGGCAATGCGGGCCCAGGCCTACCCTGGCGAAAACCCGCAGAACAACCCGCTGCCCGAAGAGATCATGCCGGTGTACCTGTACCTGATGGGGCCGGACAGCACAGGGGTGAACGGGCAGGCGTTCAACGCCCAATGATGTTTTGCCTGTACCGGCCCTCTCGCGGGTGAACCCGCCCTACAGGGGATCGCATAACCCGGTAGGAGCGGGTTCACCCGCGAAGAGGCCGGTGCAAGCGAACGATCAGCCCGCAGCCAACGCCGGTCGCATACGGCCTTGCTGGCGCCCTTCCAGCTGCATGCAGCGTTCCAGGAACAGGAACATGCAGTCGTAGCTCTTGCAAATGGCCCTGCGCAGTTCGTTACGCAACCCCAGGGTGGGGTTCTCACCGGCCAGGGTACAGATGATTTCCAGCGCCTCCCACGGGTGCGCATCGTCATACTGGGCATGCATCTTCAGCCACTTCATCGCCCGCTTGCGCCCTTCTTCAGGGAACCCCTGCGCATAGGTGTCAGTCGAGCACACCACCGCCGACCATTCACCGGTCGCGCCTTCGATGGCGTAGTTGGTCGCCGCCATGGAAATGGCCAGGTTCTCGGTGGCGCATACCCGCCAGCACCAGTCGTTCAGGCCGTTCAGCTCGGGCGGCACCTCTTGCGCCTGCAACTCGTGCAGGTGCACACCGTGCGCCTGGCACCAGTTCACCCAGTAGTCGGCATGGTTGAGCTCGACACGGATGTTGCGCATCAGCCAGCGCCGCGCCATGTCCTCGCCCTGATGCCGGCCATAGCGGGTTTTGGTCAGGTTATGCGCCATGTACAACGAAAACTGCTCCACCACCGGCCAGCCACCGATCAGGTACTGACGGATGGTCGATTGCTTCAGCTGGCCATCGCGCAAACGTGCATAAAACTCATGCTCAACCACCCGGCGCTTGCTCTCGCGGCAGTCTTCAATCAGTTGCTGGGCCCATTGGGGGTAACTGGCGGGGTCCATCAAAGGCCCGATACGAACGAATGCGTCAATCACTTTCAGCTCCTTGATCCTTGTGATTTCCAACTAGCGAAACGTGCCAGGTGCTCGCTGCAACAGAGGCCGGGCGGCGATCCGTTGGCGCTGCAGACTGTCACAGGTGAACACCTGGGGGCGTTCGATCAGGTAGCCCTGGGCGTAATCCACGCCTATTTCCTGCAAGGCCTGCTCGATCAAGGGTGTTTCGACGAACTCGGCGATCGTGCGCTTACCCATCACATGGCCGATATGGTTGATGACCTCGACCATGGCCCGGTTGACCGGGTCGTCGAGCATGTCCTTGACGAAACTCCCGTCAATCTTCAGGTAGTCCACGGGCAAATGCTTGAGATAGGCGAACGAGGACATGCCGGCGCAAAAATCATCCAGCGAGAAACGGCAACCCAGCCCTTTCAACTCATTGATGAAGCGAATGGCGCTGCCCAGGTTGGCAATGGCGCTGGTTTCGGTAATTTCGAAACAGATCATTCGCGGCGGAATGGCGTATTCGACGAACAACCGCTGGAGGTATTCAAGGAACTTGTCGTCGCCAATGCTGGACCCTGACAGGTTGATGGCACAAGTCGACAACGGCCCTTCACGCCCTTCTTCCAGGCACTGGCGTATGACCATGAACACATTGCGTACCACCCAGCGGTCCAGCGCGGTCATCAGGCCGTAGCGCTCGGCCGCCGGGATAAAGCTGCTGGGCAGGATGGTGCGGCCGCTTTCGTCGTGCAGACGCAACAGAATCTCGATATGGCCCGGGCCCTCGAAGGTTTTGAGCGGGGCGATTTCCTGGGCGTAGAGGCAAAAGCGGTTTTCTTCCAGGGCCACATGCAGGCGCTGGATCCAGGCCATTTCGCCAAAACGCATGGACAGCTCGCTGTCGTCGGCGTGGTACACCTGTACACGGTTTCGGCCCTTTTCCTTGGCCATGTAGCAGGCCATGTCGGCGGCGCGCAGCGAAGCCTCCAGGGTACCGGGCGCCTGGGCCATGTGCACCAGGCCAATGCTGACCGTGGTCACGAACGGCCGCCCTTTCCATACGAAGTGCAGGCTCTGCACCATCTGGCGCAATTGTTCGCCAATGCGCTCGGCCTGGTCGGGCGGGCAGTTTTCCAGCAGCACGCCAAACTCATCGCCGCCCAGCCGCGCCAGCGTATCGCCCTCACGCAGGCCGGACTGCAGCACCGCGCAGATATGCCGCAGCAACTCATCGCCGGCAGCGTGGCCACAGGTGTCGTTGACCAGCTTGAACTGGTCGAGGTCGAGGAACATCAGCGAATGCCGCCCGGCCTGGCGCGCCAGGTCGTTGAGCGCCTGTTCCAGGCGGTACTCGAACTCGCGGCGGTTGGCCAGCCCGGTCAGGGCGTCGTGGGTTGCCTGCCAGGACAGATTGGCGATGTACTGGCGTTCCTGGGTCATATCGTGCAGCACCAGCACGATGCCACTGACCTGGCCATCATTGACGATCGGCGAGCCTACCAGGTTGATCGACACGGTACTGCCGTCCAGGCGCTGGATCAGCCGGGCATGCTCGGAGCCGCCCTTGAGGCTGCCGCTGAGCACCTGTTCGACCAAGCTGCGCCCGTCCTCCTCGGCGTGTTCGTCCACCAGGCTGAACAGCGCCGACAGCGGCAGGCCCTGGGCCTGCCCGGATTGCCAGTGGGTCAATTGCTCGGCGGCCGGGTTCATGTAGCCGATACTGCCTTCGACATCGGTGGTGATCACCGCATCCCCGATGGCCTGCAGGGTAATCTGCGCACGCTCTTTTTCTTCCTGCAGGGCGCTGGCAAAGGCTTGGCGCTGGGCCAACAGCTTGCTGGAGCGGCGCCAGGCAATGGCGATCAGGAACATCGCGGTCAGCAGGTTGGTGATCAGCAGCACCCGCAGCAACATGCGCGAGCCTTCGCCCAAGGCATCACTGAACGCCTTGGCCGCCGGGGTCACGCCTTCGTTGATGGCGACAATGCGGGCCTTCCAGTCGCTGACGGTGTCGGCATCCACCGGGCCATTGGCAAAACGCTGGCGCATTTCACCGGCCAGTACATCCAGCTTGGCCAGATAGTCGTCACCGATGTCCCAGTAATCGATGGCTGTCTGCATATAGCTGACATGGCGAAAGTTGCGGTAGAACCAGATGATCCGCTCGACATCGTCAGGGTGGTTGCCACCTTGCAGAACCGCCTGTCGCGCGGCGTCCAGATCAGGGCTGGGGTGGTCGAGCACTTCGCGCAGACGATGGTCACCCTGCGGTACGGTAATGGCCTGGCGATAGCGTTGGTAGGTGCTGTCGTCCTGCGTCTCGCCGTACAGACTGAGGTAATAGATGGCATCTTTCTGCGCCTTGGACCACAGGCTTTCGCCCGCGACATAGGCGCGCACGGCCGAGAGCGTATAAAGGCTAAGGCTGCCCAACGCCACCTGAAGGACCACGACGGCGATGAAAGGCCATGTGATGCCGAGCAACTTTGGCGCTTCGAGTGTGCGATTTCCCTTCATGGAGTCCCTGTCACAGAGCAGATAAGGCGTAAATCGACCCAGACAAGCACAGCGTAGGCCATTTGCCATCGCTGTGAAGGGGATTTTTATGACAAGGAATCGGGGAATTTGTACAGCGTATGCGCTGGCCATTGTAGGAGCGGGTTTACCCGCGAAGAAGACACCGCGGTGGATGGCACGGGCTTCGCCCGTGTTCGCGGGCAAGCCCGCTCCCACAGGGATCGCACCAGCTTTTAGAAATTGAGCAAGACAGTTGCTCCCATAAGCCCGGTGAAGGCAGCCAGATAGTCAGCTCTGCTGCAGGTGCCCATAAAGCTTGGCGTATAACCCACCCTCGGCAATCAGCTGCTGATGGTCGCCGTCTTCGGCCACGTGCCCGCCATCGAACACCAGTACCCGGTCGGCCTGTTTCACCGCCGACAAGCGATGGGCGATGATCAGCGTGGTGCGGCCGCTGAGGAAGCACGCCAAGGCCTGATGCAGGTTGTACTCGGTGGCGGCATCCAGCGCTGAGGTGGCCTCGTCGAGGATCACTACCTTGGGCTCAGCCAGTACCATGCGGGCAATGGCCAGGCGCTGGCGCTGGCCACCGGACAAGCGCACGCCTGAACGCCCCACCACACTGTCCAGGCCTTGCGGCAAGGCGGCGATGGTGGCATCCAGCTGAGCGATGCGCAGCGCCTGCCAGCACGCATCATCGCTGCAGTCGCGGCCCATGGTCAGGTTGGCACGCACGCTGTCGTTGAACAGCGACGGGTGCTGCAACACCACCGCGACATTCTCGCGCAGGGTTTCCAGGCCGATTTCCTGCAGGCTGGCCCCGCCAAAGCGGATGGTCCCGGCCTGGGCGCTGTATAGGCCCAGCAGTAGCTGCACCAGCGTGCTCTTGCCGCCGCCGCTGGCACCGACAATCGCCACCTTCTCACCCGCGGCGATAGACAGGTCGAGGTGGTCGAGCACCGGCTCGTCGGCATAGGCAAAGCGCAGGTCGCGCACGTCAATGCCCACCGTTTCGCGGCCGGCGAACGGGTCGCTGGCGGCCGGGTATTGCGGCTCGTCGGCACGCGCCAGCAGCTCGTTGAGGCGACTCAGCGCACCGCCGGCGGCGTAGTAGGCATATTGCAGATTAAGCAGTTGCTCCACCGGACCGATCATGAACCACAGGTAGCTGAACACCGCCAGCATCTGGCCGATCGACAGGTCGGAAAACAGCACGGTCAGCATGGCCGCCGCGCGGAAGATGTCGATGCCGAACTGGAACAGCAGGCCACTGGCACGGCCACTGGCATCGCTTTTCCATTGCGAGTCCACGGCGTAATCGCGCACTTCGCGGGCACGCAGGCCCAGGCGGCCAAGGAAGTAGCCCTGGCGGTTGCCAGCGCGGATTTCCTGAATGGCATCGAGGGTTTCCGCCAGCGCCTGGGTAAAGCGCGCGGTGCTGTCGTTTTCAAGCTTTTTCAGGTGTTTGACGCGCTTGCCCAACTGCACGGTGAAGTAGATCACCAGCGGGTTGAACAGCAAGATCAGCAAGGCCAGCTGCCAGTGCATCCAGATCAGGATCGCCGCCGTGCCGGTCAGTGTCAGCATGGCCACCAGGAAGCGGCTGAGGGTTTCGCCAACAAACTTGTCTAGGGTGTCCAGGTCGGTGACCAGGTGGGTGGTCACCGTGCCGCTGCCCAGGCTTTCGTACTCTTTCAGCGAAATACGCTTGAGGCGCTCGATCAGGCGGATGCGCAGGCGGTAGACGATGTCCTTGGCCAGCCCGGCGAACAGCTTGGACTGGATCACGTTGAACGCCAGCGCAGCCAGGCGCAGGCACAGGGTGAGCGCCAGCATCAGGCCGATGTAGCCGGCTGCTACCTGCCAGTTGGACGGCAGCAGGTGGTTCATCCACTTCAGCGCGGCATCGCCATGGCCGAGCAGTACTTCGTCCACCAACAGCGGCAGCAGCAGCGGAATGGGCACACTGCAACACGCCGCCAGTAACGCAATGAGGTTGGCGGACCAGAGGTTTTTCTTGTGATGCAGGGCCAGGCGGCGGATTTCCGCCCAGCTCAGTCGATCGCCCGCAGTGTATGGCTTGCCCGGTACCGGGTCGGGTGACCCTGGTACATCAAGCACAGGCGGCCTGCTGCAGCCAGCGGCCGAGCAAGGGTTGCAGGCGCTCCAGCGGCTGGTAGCCGTTGGTCAGCAAGGCCAGTTGGCCATTGCGCTCGGCCAGCAAGGTCGGGAAACCGGCAATACCCAGGTCCTGGGCCCAGGCGAAGTCGGCCGCGGTGGCGGCGCGGGTATCGGCACGGGCGAAGGTTTCGGCGAACGCGGCACGGTCGAAGCCACTCTGGGAGGCCAGCTCGACCAGCTGCGGCGCGGTGGTCACATCGGTACCCTGCTCGTAGAACGAACGCTGGATCAACGCCAGCAGCGGCCAGACGCGCTCGGCATCCAGCTCGCGGGCCGCGACCAGGGCGCGACAGGCCGGCTCGGTGTCGTAGACGAAACCGTCAGGCATGGCCCCCTCGAAGCGGAACGGCTGGCCGGTAGCATCAGCCACCGCCTGCCAGTGTTCCAGGATGTACTTGCGAGTGGAGCTGTCCAGGGCGCTGCCGCCCGTACGCAGCCCGCCCGTTACCAAGCGGGCAGGCACGCCTGCCTCACGCGCCTGGGCGATCAGGGCCGCGGCCACTGGCGCAAAACCCCAGCACCAGGAGCACATCGGGTCCATCACATAGATCAGGCGTGCAGACATGCTTCAAGCCTCGGCTTTGTAGTTGTAACCGATCGGGTGCGGCAGGTTGCGGGCCTTGGCCAGCTCGATCTGCTTCTGCCGGTCGATGGCACTGCGCCGGGTCTTCTCGCTCAGGCTGTCCCAGCAATGCGGGCAGCTGACACCTGGCGAATAGTGCTCGGACGCGCGCTCCTCTGCATTGATCGGATGGCGGCAGGCGTGGCACTGGTCGTACTCGCCTTCGCTCAGGTCATGGCGCACCGTAACCCGGTTGTCGAAGACGAAGCAGTCGCCGTCCCACAGGCTTTCTTCCTGAGGCACTTCCTCGAAGTATTTCAGGATGCCGCCCTTAAGATGATAGACCGACTCGAAGCCTTCACCGAGCATGTAGCTGGAGGCCTTTTCGCAACGGATGCCGCCGGTGCAGAACATCGCGACCTTCTTGTGCTTGCTCGGGTCGAAATTGGCCTTGATGTACTCCGGGAACTCACGGAACGTTTCGGTCTTCGGGTCGATGGCGCCCTTGAACGTACCGATGGCCACTTCGTAGTCGTTGCGAGTGTCGATCAGCAGCACTTCCGGGTCGCTGATCAGGGCGTTCCAGTCCTTGGGCTCGACATAGGTGCCAACGGCCTGGTTGGGGTCTACGCCCGGCACGCCGAGGGTGACGATCTCTTTCTTGAGCTTGACCTTGGTGCGGTAGAACGGCTGTTCGTCGCAATACGACTCTTTATGGTCGACATCGACCAGGCGCGGGTCGTTGCGCAACCAGGCCAGCAGGCCATCGATGCCTTCGCGGGTGGCCGATACGGTGCCGTTGATGCCCTCGTGGGCCAGCAGCAGGGTGCCTTTGACGTTGTTGTCGAGCATGGTCTTGAGCAGCGGCTCGCGCAGCTCGACGTAGTCTTCCAGGGTGACGAACTTGTACAGCGCCGCGACGACGATGGCTTGAGACATGTAACGGAATCTCCAGGTGGTTGCCCTCGTAAGGGGCGGACCGGGTTTGACGGTATAGAAAAGCATGGGGGCGCTTTGCGCCCCTTTCGCGACACAAGGCCGCTCCCACAGGGGAGCGCGTAACCTGATGGCTAGTGCGGTTTTTGTGGGAGCGGCCTTGTGTCGCGAAAGGGCCGCAAAGCGGCCCCCGGATTTTGCAGGATTCTACCAGAACAACAGAAAGGTTTCAGTGCCCGCCGCCGGCGCACACCGGCGAGGCCGGTGCAACGCCGACCTTGGCCCACTCTTCGGCGGTGTAGGTGTGGATGGCCAGGGCGTGGATCTCGCCCATCAGCTCACCCATGGTGGCGTACACCTTCTGGTGGCGCTTGACGCTGTTCAACCCGGCGAACTGCTCGCTGACGATCACGGCCTTGTAGTGGGTCTCCTGACCACGACTGTGCATGTGACTTTCGTTGAGCACTTGCAGGTGTTGCGGCGCCAGCGCGGCCAGTTGCTGTTCGATACGTTGTTGCATGGTCATTGCGGCGTACTCACTTCTTCGCTGGTGCGGCGGCCTTGCCTGCGTTCGGGTCCAGCTCTTTGGTCATGTCTTCCAGCAGCTTGTTCACCACCGGTACTGCTGGCTCCAGGCTCTGCTGGGTCAGCTGTGCCGACTGCTGAGTGACCTTGGGCATTTCACGCAGCACTTTCTTGCCCAGCGGCGATTCGTAGAACTTGACCAGGTCTTTCAGCTCCTGCTCGGTGAAGGTCTGGGTGTACAGGTCGACCATCTTCGGCTTCAGCTTGTTCCAGCCGATGGCGTTGTCCAGGGCGGCATTGGCCTTGGCCTGGTAGCTTTCCAGCACCGGTTGCTTGGCGGCCGGGGCCTTGGTCTGGGCGAAACGCTGGGCGAACATCTGCTGCACTTGCATGTACACCGGGGTGCCCAGCTTGTCGGCGTTGGCCAGGGTCAGGAATTTCTCGGCAGCAGCGTTGTGGCTGGCGGTGGCAGCGAGTACCTGGCCACTGGCGCAAACCAGGGCAACGGCGGCACAAAGGACACGGAGACGGGTCATTGCATTTCCTTCAAAGAGAGGGAGGCGGGCACCTCAGAGTAGAGCATTCTGCGCCGTGGTGGCGATGTGCTCAAGTGGCACGACGAGCGACGGAACCGCTCGGTCGAATCAGGGCCTAAACTGCGATTTCGAACTACACAGGAGTGAGTACAGAATGAGCCGTATCGAGACAGACAGCCTGGGCCCGGTCGAAGTTCCGGAGAACGCCTACTGGGGTGCGCAAACCCAGCGTTCGCTGATCAACTTCGCCATCGGCAAGGAACGCATGCCCCTCGCGGTGTTGCACGCCCTGGCACTGATCAAGAAGGCCGCGGCACGCGTCAACGACCGCAATGGCGACCTACCGGCCGACATCGCCCGGCTGATCGAACAGGCCGCCGATGAAGTGCTGGCTGGCCAGCACGACGATCAGTTCCCGCTCGTCGTCTGGCAGACGGGCAGTGGCACCCAGAGCAACATGAACGTCAACGAGGTGATTGCCGGACGCGCCAACGAACTGGCCGGCAAAGGCCGTGGCGGCAAGGCGCCGGTGCACCCCAATGACCACGTCAACCGCTCGCAGAGCTCCAACGACTGCTTCCCCACCGCCATGCACATTGCGGCAGCCCAGGCGGTGCAGGAAAAGCTGCTGCCGGCCGTGACCGAACTGTCTTCAGGGCTGGCCGAGCTGTCGATGCGTCACCACCAGCTGGTAAAAACCGGTCGCACACACATGATGGACGCCACGCCGATCACCTTCGGCCAGGAAGTGTCGGCCTTCGTCGCCCAGCTCGATTACGCCCAGCGCGCCATCCGCGCCACCCTGCCGGCGGTGTGCGAACTGGCCCAGGGCGGCACTGCCGTGGGGACCGGGCTCAACGCCCCGCAGGGGTTTGCCGAGGCCATCGCTGCCGAGCTGGCGGCGCTGTCCGGCCTGCCGTTCATCACCGCGCCGAACAAGTTCGCCGCCCTCGCCGGCCACGAGCCGCTGACCAGCCTGGCGGGGGCCCTGAAGACCCTGGCCGTGGCCTTGATGAAAATTGCCAACGACCTGCGCCTGCTGGGTTCCGGCCCGCGCGCCGGCCTGGCCGAGGTGCGCCTGCCGGCCAACGAGCCCGGCAGCTCGATCATGCCGGGCAAGGTCAACCCCACCCAGTGCGAGGCGCTGTCGATGCTGGCCTGCCAGGTGCTGGGCAACGACGCGGCCATCGGCTTTGCCGCCAGCCAGGGGCATTTGCAGCTGAACGTGTTCAAGCCGGTGATCATCCATAACCTGCTGCAATCCATCGAGTTGCTGGCCGATGGTTGCCGCAACTTCCAGCAGCATTGCGTGGCGGGTATCGAGCCGGATGCCGAGCAGATGGCCGCGCACCTGGAGCGTGGGTTGATGCTGGTGACGGCGCTGAACCCGCATATTGGCTATGACAAGGCGGCAGAAATTGCCAAGAAGGCTTACAGCGAGGGCAAGACCTTGCGCGAGGCGGCCTTGGCGTTGAAGTACCTGACCAATGAGCAGTTCGACCAGTGGGTGCGGCCGGAGAACATGCTGGCGCCGGGCGGCAAGGGCTGACTGCTCTGTAGCCTGTACCGGCCCTTTCGCGGGTAAACCCGCTCCTACGCCCAGAGGCGATCCATTGTAGGAGCGGGTTCACCCGCGAAAGGGCCCGTACAGGCAATCGACAGACCTAGTGTGGTGTTTTGCAAATACGGCCAATAACTCGCGAGCGATTTTTGCGCTCAAGCAAGGCGTCGCGACGAGTCGTAGCCCAGCTACGGCGAGGAGCGACAACGCCGCATGAGCGCAAAAAGCGCCGCGCGTTATGGTCGTTATTTGTGAAACACCACACTAGGCCAACCGCGCCCTGCGGGCCCGCCAACCCGCCACCAGAGAGGGCCCCAGCGCCACCAGCGCCGAACCGAACACCACCGTGACCGCCCCCAAATAGCCCAGGGCATTAATGTCCTCGGCATGCACATACTCAGGCCAAACCAACGCCGCCAGCGCCACCGCAACGAAGGTCACCAGTGGGGTCAGCGCCAGCGTGGCACTTACCCGTGAGGCCTCCCAGTGCGCCAGTGCTTCGGCAAACGCGCCGTATGCCACCAGGGTATTCAGGCAACAGGCCAGCAGCAGCCAGCCTTGCACCGGGGTCAGTTGCAAGGCCTCCAGCGGGTGCACCCAAGGTGTCAGCAACGCAGCGCAGCTGAGGTAGATCACCATCATCACCTGCTGCGAGTGCCACACGGTCAGCAACTGCTTCTGGCTCAGGGCGTAGAACACCCAGATGCTGGTCGCCAGCAAAATGGTCAACACGCCGGTGGTGTAGGTACCCAGCGAAGTCAGCAGCTCTTCCAGGCGCTGGTTGAAGAACAGGCCAAACCCTGCCAGCAGCACCAACAGGCCCACGCCCTGCCCCACACTGAAGCGCTCGCGGAACACGAACACGCTGGCCACCAGCAACAGCACCGGGCCGATCTGTACCACCAGTTGTGCGGTGCCTGGGCTAAGCAGTTTGAGACCGATCAGGTAGAGCACGTAGTTGCCCATCAGGCCGAGCACGGCCACCAGCACCAGGCCCTTGCCCTTGGGCGCCAGTTTACGCATGGACGGCAAACGCCGCTGAGCCGCCAGCCAGGCGAACAGCAGGCTGCCGGAGACCAGCAGGCGGTACCAGGTGACAGTGATCGGGTCGACCACTTGCAATACCTGCTTGAGCTTGATCGGCAAGATGCCCCAGAGCAGCGCCGTCAGAAGTGCCAGGAACAGCCCATAGCCCCAGCGGCCAGAAGTGGTGTGCATAAAATCCTCGATCAAGCCCGTGGTGGGGGTTGTAGAATTCTACGGGGTTGGAGGACGGGGACGGTGGAGAGTGCCGAGAAAAGAATTCATCAGGTCATTCTTTTGGGGCATGGCTGGGGGGAGGTGTTGCCTGTTCTGGCCCTTTCGCGGGTGAACCCGCTCCTACAAGGGATCGCGTACCCCTGTAGGAGCGGGTTCACCCGCGAAAGGGCCAGAACAGGCAACATCACCTTCGGCTATTTCTTGTGCTTGGCAAACGCCGCCTCAAGCGCCTGGTTGATGGTGCGCACCACCTTCACCCGCGCCCAGCGCTTGTCATTGGCCTCTACCAGCGTCCAAGGGGCAATCTCGCTGCTGGTGCGGTCGACCATGTCGCCCACCGCCTGGGAGTATTCGTCCCACTTGTCGCGGTTGCGCCAGTCATCCTCGGTGATCTTGTAGCGTTTGAACGGAATTTGCTCACGCTCTTCGAAGCGCTCCAGTTGGGTCTGCTGGTCGATCGCCAGCCAGAACTTGACCACCACCACGCCGGCATCCACCAACTGCTCTTCAAAGTCGTTGATCTCGCTGTAGGCACGCATCCAGTCAGCGGGGCTGCAGAAGCCTTCCACCCGCTCCACCAGCACCCGGCCATACCAGGAACGGTCGAAGATGGTGAACTTGCCCCGTGCCGGGATGTGCCGCCAGAACCGCCACAGGTACGGCTGGGCGCGCTCTTCTTCGGTAGGCGCGGCAATCGGCACGATACGGTACTGTCGCGGGTCCAGCGCTGCCGCCACGCGGCGGATGGCGCCCCCCTTGCCGGCGGCGTCATTACCTTCGAACACCGCCACCAGGGCGTGCCGGCGCATGCGCTTGTCACGCAGCAGGCCGGCCAGACGGGCCTGTTCGGTGATCAACTGTTCCTGATAGTCGGCCTTGTCCAGGCGCAAGGTCATGTCCAGGGCGCCAAGCAGGCTGCGGTCGTCGATGCTGTGGCCCAGCGGGGCCACGTTGCCCTGGTGCTTGCCCTTGGGATTATTGGCCAGCGCGGCTTGCAGGCTTTCCAGCAGAATGCGCCCCACCGCCAGGCTGCGGTAATTCGGGTCTACCCCTTCGATGATGTGCCATGGCGCATAGTCGCGGCTGGTGCGGCGCAGCACGCGCTCACCAAAGCGCACGAAGCGGTCGTAGGTTTGCGACTGCTGCCAATCCAGCGGGCTGATCTTCCAACTGTGCAGCGGGTCGTCCTTGAGCGATTTCAGCCGTGCCTTCATCTGCTTCTTGGACAGGTGGAACCAGAACTTGATGATCAGCGCACCTTCATCGCAAAGCATCTGCTCCAGGCGCTCGGCACCGGTAATGGCCTGATCGAGCACGGCATCCTTGAACACCCCGTGCACCCGCCCCTGCAGCATCTGGCTGTACCAGTTGCCAAAGAACACACCCATCCGCCCCTTGGGTGGCAAGGCCCGCCAATAGCGCCAGGCGGGTGGGCGGGCCAGCTCTTCGTCGGTCTGCTGGTCGAAGGTGAGCACATCGATCATGCGCGGGTCCATCCACTCGTTGAGCAGTTTTACCGTCTCACCCTTGCCGGCGCCTTCAATGCCGTTGATCAGCACGATCACCGGAAACCGCGCCTGCTGCTTGAGTTCGTACTGGGCTTCGAGCAGGGCCTCGCGTAAAGCGGGTACCTCGGCGTCGTAAGCCTCCTTGTCGATGCTGTGGCCGATTTCGGCAGATTCGAACATGCACTGGCTCCTTCAATGGATAAGCAAGACTAGCGGATTTCATTTCGGCCTGTATTGACCTCTTCACCAATGAACGCGCTCCCACAGCTCAGCCGGATGGCATAAAATCCCGCCATCCGCTGCAACCGAGCCCACCATGCCCACCCTCCTCCAGCACGCCCAGATCGACTGGGACGACCAGGGCCGCCCCCATTCGCGGCACTATGACGACGTCTATTTCGCAGTCAACGAAGGCATCGAAGAAACCAAGCACGTGTTCCTCGGACAGACCCGCTTGGCCGAACGTTTTGCCAACCTGGCGCCGCACGCCTGCACGGTGATCGGCGAAACCGGTTTTGGCACCGGCATGAATTTTTTCTGCGCCTGGCAGCTGTTCGACCAGCACGCACACAGCGACGCGCGCCTGCACTTCGTCAGCGTCGAGAAGTACCCCCTCGACCACGCCGACATGGCCCGCGCAGTGCGCCTGTGGCCTGAACTGGCCGCCTATACCGAGCCACTGCTGGAGCAATACGTGGCGGTGCACCCGGGCTTTCAGCAGTTCACCTTCGCCGGTGGCAGGGTCACCCTGACCCTGTTGATAGGCGATGTGCTGGAACAGCTGCCGCAACTCGATGCGCAGATCGATGTGTGGTTCCTCGACGGCTTCGCCCCCGCCAAGAACCCCGACATGTGGACCCCGGAGCTGTTTGCGCAACTGGCGCGGCTATCGCATCCGGGCACGGTGCTGGGCACCTTCACCACCACCGGCTGGGTACGCCGCAGCCTGGTGGAAGCCGGCTTCGCCATGAAGAAGGTGCCAGGCATCGGCAAGAAGTGGGAGGTGATGAGCGGCGCCTACGTCGGCCCCCGGCCCGGCCCATGCGCGCCCTGGTACGCGCGCCCCGCGGTGACACAGGGGGCGCGCGAGGCGCTGGTGATCGGTGCCGGACTTGCCGGCAGCAGCAGCGCCGCCAGCCTGGCCCGGCGCGGCTGGCAGGTAACCGTGCTGGAGCGCCACGAAGCCCCCGCCCAGGAGGCTTCGGGCAACCCGCAAGGGGTGCTGTACCTCAAGCTGTCTGCCCATGGCACCGCGCTCTCGCAGATGATCCTGTCCGGGTTCGGCTACACCCGGCGTCAGCTGCAGCGCTTGCAGCGTGGCCGTGACTGGGATGCCTGCGGGGTGCTGCAACTGGCCTTCGACAGCAAGGAGGCCGAACGCCAGGGCAAGCTGGCTGCCGCCTTCGACCACGGCTTGCTGCACTGCCTGGCGCGCGCCGATGCCGAAGCCATCGCCGGCGTGGCGTTGCCTGGCGGCGGGTTGTTCTACCCCGAAGGTGGCTGGGTGCACCCGCCAGCGCTGTGCCAACAGCAGTTGCAGCACCCTGGTATTCGCGTGGTGACCCACCAGGACGTGCTCGAACTGCGCAAAGTGGATGAGCATTGGCAAGCCTGGGCTGGCGACCAGCTGTTAGCCCGCGCTCCAGTGGTGGTCCTGGCCGGCGCGGCGGATGTGCTGCGCTTCGAACCTTGCGCGCAGTTACCACTCAAGCGCATCCGTGGGCAGATCACCCGCTTGCCGGCCACCGCCAGCAGCCAGGCACTGCGCACCGTGGTGTGCGCGGAGGGCTATGTGGCACCGCCGCGCGAGGGTGAACATACACTGGGCGCCAGTTTTGACTTCCACAGCGAAGACCTTGCACCGACGGTGGCCGAGCACCAGGGCAACCTGGCGCTGCTGGACGAAATTTCCGTCGATCTGGCGCAACGGCTGGCTGTGGCTGAACTGGACCCCGAGCAATTGCAGGGACGTGCTGCGTTCCGTTGCACCAGCCCGGATTACCTGCCGATCGTCGGGCCCATTGCCGACGCGCAGGCGTTTACCGAAGCCTATGCAGTACTGGGCCGGGATGCGCGGCAAGTACCGGATGTGCCCTGCCCTTGGCTGGGCGGGTTGTATGTGAACAGCGGACATGGCTCACGCGGGCTGATCACGGCGCCGTTGAGTGGCGAGCTGGTGGCGGCCTGGGTATGTGGGGAACCGCTGCCATTGCCGCGGGCGGTAGCGGAGGCTTGCCATCCGAACCGGTTTGGATTGCGCCGGTTGATCCGGGGGAAATGATTGCATCGGGTTGCCTGCCCGGCCACATATAACCAAACATTCTAAAACTCTCGAAAAGCACATAGGTCAGTTCCTTAAGGTGCCCTAATCCGGGGCATCACCTCCCCAACGGAAAAACCGGTAAGGACTTATGTGCGGATTAGCAGGAGAGTTACGTTTCACCCCCATCGACCAAGCCCCTCGCCCAGCCGACCTGGCTGCGGTAGAGCGCATTACCCATCACCTGGCCCCGCGTGGCCCGGATGCCTGGGGCTTCCATAGCCAAGGCCCGATCGCCCTGGGCCACCGGCGCCTGAAGATCATGGACCTGTCCGACGGCTCGGCGCAGCCGATGGTCGACAATACGCTGGGCCTGTCGCTGGCCTTCAACGGTGCCATCTACAACTTCCCCGAACTGCGCGAGGAATTGCAGGCGCTGGGCTACAGCTTCTGGTCCGACGGCGACACTGAGGTGCTGCTCAAGGGCTACCACGCCTGGGGCGCGGCGCTGCTGCCCAAGCTCAACGGCATGTTTGCCCTGGCCATCTGGGAGCGCGACAACCAGCGCCTGTTCCTGGCCCGCGACCGCCTGGGCGTCAAACCCCTGTACCTGTCGCGCAACGGCGAGCGCCTGCGCTTTGCCTCGACCCTGCCGGCACTGCTCAAGGGCGGCGACATCGACCCGATGCTCGACCCGGTGGCCCTCAACCACTACCTGAACTTCCACGCCGTGGTACCGGCACCGCGCACCCTGCTGGCCAATGTGCAGAAGCTGGAGCCCGGCACCTGGATGCGCATCGACCGGCATGGCGAAGTGGAACGCCAGACCTGGTGGCAGCTGAAGTACGGCCCCAACCCGGACGAGCGTGAACTTGATCTGGAAGGCTGGACCACCCGCGTACTCGACGCCACCCGCGACGCCGTAGCCATCCGCCAGCGGGCAGCCGTCGATGTGGGTGTGTTGCTGTCCGGCGGCGTCGATTCCAGCCTGCTGGTCGGCTTGCTGCGCGAAGTGGGCGTTGACGACCTGTCGACCTTCTCCATCGGCTTTGAAGATGCCGGCGGCGAGCGCGGCGACGAGTTCCAGTATTCGGACCTGATCGCCAAACACTACGGCACCCGTCACCACCAGTTGCGCATTGCCGAACACGAAATCATCGACCAACTGCCGGCCGCCTTCCGCGCCATGAGCGAGCCGATGGTCAGCCACGACTGCATCGCGTTCTACCTGCTGTCGCGGGAAGTGGCCAAACACTGCAAAGGCGTACAGAGCGGCCAGGGTGCCGATGAGCTGTTCGCCGGTTACCACTGGTACCCGCAGGTGGACGGCGCCGACGATGCCTATGCGGCCTACCGTGACGCATTCTTCGACCGCAGCCACGCCGAATACCGCGACACCGTGCAGGCCCCCTGGCTGCTGGAAACCGACGCTGCCGGCGACTTCGTGCGCGAACACTTCGCGCGCCCCGGCGCACCGGCTGCCGTGGACAAGGCCCTGCGCCTGGACAGCACCGTGATGCTGGTCGACGACCCGGTCAAGCGGGTGGACAACATGACCATGGCCTGGGGCCTGGAGGCGCGGACGCCGTTCCTCGATTACCGCCTGGTGGAACTGTCGGCACGCATTCCCGCACGCTTCAAGCTGCCCGACGGCGGCAAGCAGGTGCTCAAGCAGGCAGCGCGACGGGTGATCCCGCATGAGGTGATCGACCGCAAGAAGGGTTACTTCCCGGTACCGGGCCTGAAGCATCTGGAAGGTGCCACCTTGGGCTGGGTACGCGAACTGTTGACCGACCCCAGCCAGGACCGAGGGTTGTTCAACCCGGCCATGCTCGACCGCCTGCTGAGCAACCCACACGGCCAGCTGACGCCATTGCGCGGCTCCAAGCTGTGGCAACTGGCGGCGCTGAACCTGTGGCTGAGCGAACAAGGAATCTGACCGATGAAAGCCCATGAAATCGCTTATGGTCAGCGCCTGCTGCGCGGCCAGGCGCCGTCCTACGAGCGCCTGCAGGCGCGCCTGGCCGGCGACGGCAGCCAGCCCCACGACCAACCGCGTGCCGTGCACTGCGGCTGGGGCCGGCTGTTGATAGGCCACACCTACCCCGACCCGGCTTCCCTGGCCGAGGATCTGCTCGACGAGCACCCGGGCGAACGCGACATCGCCCTGTACGTGGCCGCACCGCAGCAGGTGCTGGCCCAGGCCCCCCAGCAGCTGTTCCTCGACCCGTCCGACACCCTGCGCCTGTGGTTCACCGACTACCGCCCGGCGCAGCGGGTATTTCGCGGCTTCCGCGTGCGCCGGGCACAGAACCCCGCCGACTGGCAGGCGATCAACACGCTGTACCAGGCGCGCGGGATGCTCCCCGTCGACGCCGAGCTGCTTACCCCCCGGCACTTGGGTGGCCCGGTGTATTGGCTGGCAGAGGACGAAGACAGCGGCGCGATTATCGGCAGCGTCATGGGCCTGAACCACACCAAGGCGTTCGATGACCCCGAGCATGGCAGCAGCCTGTGGTGCCTGGCGGTGGACCCACACTGCACCCGCCCCGGCGTGGGTGAAGTGCTGGTGCGCCACCTGATCGAACACTTCATGAGCCGTGGCCTGGCCTACCTGGACCTGTCAGTGCTGCACGACAACCGCCAGGCCAAGCGCCTTTACCAGAAACTGGGTTTTCGCAACCTGCCCACCTTCGCAGTCAAGCGCAAGAACGGTATCAACGAGCAACTGTTCCTCGGGCCTGGCCCGCAAGCCGCCCTCAACCCCTACGCTCGCATCATCGTCGACGAGGCGCTACGCCGGGGCATCGAAGTGCAGGTCGATGACGCCGCTGGCGGCCTGTTCACCCTGAGCCTGGGCGGGCGGCGCATTCGCTGCCGGGAATCGCTCAGCGACCTGACCAGTGCCGTGACCATGACCCTGTGCCAGGACAAACGCCTGACCCAGCACGCCCTGCACAACGCCGGGCTGCAGGTGCCCGCGCAACAGCTGGCGGGCAATGCCGATGACAACCTGGCGTTTCTCGAAGAGCATGGCGCGGTGGTGGTCAAGCCGGTCGATGGCGAACAAGGCCAGGGCGTGGCGGTAAACCTGACCTGCATCGACGACATCACCCGCGCCGTGGCACACGCCCGCCAGTTCGACAGCCGCGTGCTGCTGGAAAGCTTCCATGCCGGGTTCGACCTGCGCATCGTGGTGATCGGCTACGAGGTGGTGGCCGCCGCCATCCGCCACCCGGCGCAGGTGCTGGGCGACGGTAAGCACACTGTGCGCCAGTTGATCGAAGCCCAGAGCCGTCGCCGCCAGGCCGCCACCGGTGGCGAAAGCCGCATTCCGCTGGACGACGAAACCGAGCGCACCTTGCGCGCAGCGGGCGTTGGCTATGACGACGTGTTGCCGGCCGGCCAGCGCCTGGCCGTGCGGCGCACGGCCAACCTGCACACCGGCGGCACCCTGGAAGACGTCACCGAACGCCTGCACCCGGTGCTGGCCGATGCTGCCGTGCGGGCGGCACGGGCACTGGAAATTCCGGTGGTTGGGCTGGACTTCATGGTGCGCGATGCCGGGCAGCCGGAGTACGTGATCATCGAGGCCAACGAACGTGCTGGCCTGGCCAACCATGAACCGCAGCCCACGGCCGAGCGTTTTATCGACCTGCTGTTTCCCCATAGCCGGCCTTTGGCGTAAACCCGTGCCGGCCTCTTCGCGGGCAAGCCCGCTCCCACAGGGATATCACCGCCCTTGACGGTTGCGTTGTACCTGTAGGAACAGATTTACCCGCGAAGGCAGCGCGGTACCTGTAGGAGCGGGTTTACCCGCGAAGGCAGCGCGGTACCTGTAGGAGCGGGTTTACCCGCGAAGAGGCCGGCACAGGAGTAAAGGAGTCCCCAACCATGTCCGAGCAACACCCCGAACCCGATCTCGACTACCTCAAACGCGTGCTGCTGGAAATGCTCGCCATCCCCAGCCCCACCGGCTTCACCGACACCATCGTGCGCTACGTGGCCGAACGCCTTGACGAACTGGGCATCCCCTTCGAGCTGACCCGCCGCGGCACCATCCGCGCCACGCTGAAGGGCCGGCAGACCTCGCCCGACCGCGCCGTCTCTGCCCACCTGGATACCATCGGCGCCAGCGTGCGCCAATTGCAGGACAATGGCCGCCTGGCCTTGGCGCCCGTCGGCTGCTGGTCCAGCCGCTTTGCCGAAGGTAGCCGGGTCAGCGTATTCACCGACACCGGCGTATTCCGTGGCAGCGTGCTGCCGCTGATGGCCAGCGGGCATGCCTTCAACACGGCCATCGACCAAATGCCGATCAGCTGGGACCACGTGGAAGTGCGCCTGGATGCCTACTGCGCCACGCGCGCCGACTGTGAGGCACTGGGCGTGAGCATTGGTGATTTCGTGGCCTTCGACCCATTGCCCGAGTTCACCGAAAGCGGCCACATCAGCGCCCGTCACCTGGACGACAAGGCTGGCGTAGCCGCATTGCTGGCGGCATTGAAGGCCGTAGTGGAAAGCGGTCGCCAGCCGCTGATCGACTGCCACCCGCTGTTCACCATCACCGAGGAAACCGGCTCGGGTGCAGCCGGCGCCCTGCCCTGGGATGTCAGCGAGTTCGTCGGCATCGACATCGCCCCGGTGGCACCCGGCCAGGCGTCAAGCGAGCATGCGGTGAGCGTGGCCATGCAGGACTCGTCGGGGCCTTACGACTACCACCTGTCCCGGCACCTGCTGAAACTGGCCGGCGACCATGACTTGCCGGTGCGGCGCGACCTGTTCCGCTACTACTTCAGCGATGCCCATTCGGCGGTGACTGCCGGGCACGATATTCGTACCGCGCTGGTGGCGTTCGGTTGCGATGCCACCCATGGTTACGAGCGCACCCATATCGACAGCCTGGCAGCGCTGAGCCGGTTGTTGTCAGCCTACCTGCTGAGCCCGCCCGTGTTTGCCAGTGACTCGCAGCCCGCCAATGCGTCACTCGAGCGCTTCAGCCACCAGTTGGAGCATGATGCGCAGATGGAGAGCGACACGCGGGTACCGGCCGTGGACAGCCTGGTCGGAAACAAAGGCTAAACGCCCTTGGGGCTGCAAAGCGGCCCCAACACCTCGAATGTTTCGCGTAGCATGCCCATACCTATTTCAGACACCGCCCGACCATGCTGATCCCCTACGACCAATTGCAAGCCGAAACCCTGACCCGCCTGATCGAGGACTTCGTCACCCGCGACGGCACTGACAACGGCGACGACACCCCGCTGGAAACCCGCGTGCTGCGGGTACGCCAGGCATTGGCCAAAGGCCAGGCTTTCATCCTGTTCGACCTGGAAAGCCAGCAATGCCAGTTGCTGGCCAAGCATGATGTGCCCCGCGAGCTGCTCGAATAGCAGGTCAGGCCTCTTCAGGCCTTGCTCTGCTTGGACGCCTTGATGCGCTTGTAAACTTCGGCTCGATGCACCGGCACCTCACGCGGAGCAGCCACACCAAAGCGCACCACGCCGTCCCGGGTCTCTACCACCATGATCCGGATGTCATCGCCAATCACGATGACCTCCCCTACTTCGCGCCCTATTACCAGCATGTTCCGATCCTCCTGCGAAAGGGAAAACCGGAGCCTGCCTCGTAGGTATTCAGCTACTCAATAGCGCCACTACGATTCAGAAGCCTCTTACACTTTTGAGTAACTTCTCCTACAGACCAATCATCGCGACGGGGCTTTTGCCCGCATTTTCATCGCCATTTCGGCCATCTCGTCATACAGCCGCTCAGGGGCCTGGCGTTTCAGTTGCCAGGCCTGGCGCCCTGCTTCATGCGGCAGGATGAGAAACTCGCCTGCAGCGACCTGCTGATGGATATAGTCGGCAATGTCTGCCGCACTGATCGGCGAACCTTCGAGCAGCTTGCCCACCTGCGCCTTCATCGCCGGGTTCGGGCCGCGGAACGAGTCCAGCAGGTTGGTCTGGAAGAACGACGGGCACACCACGTGCACTGCCACCTCTACCTGACGCAACTCCACCAGCAGGCTTTCAGACAAGGCCAGCACACCGGCCTTGGCCACGTTGTAGTTGCTCATGCCCGGGCCCTGCATCAGTGCGGCCATCGAGGCGACGTTGATAATGCGCCCCTTGCTGCGCTCCAGCAGCGGCAGGAAGGCCTTGCAGCCCTTGACCACGCCCATCAGGTTGACCGCGATCTGCCAGTCCCAGTCTTCCAGTGACAGTTCAGCAAAGAAGCCGCCCGAAGCGACGCCCGCGTTGTTGACGATCACATCGACGCCACCGAACTTCTCTTCGCAGGCCTGGGCAAGGGCCGTCAGCTGGCTGTAGTCGCGCACGTCGCAGCGCTGGACGAAGCCGTCGCCACCGGCCTGGCGAGCCTGCTCCAGCGTTTCGCGCAGGCCGGCTTCGTTGACATCGGCCAATGCCAGGCGCCAGCCCTCACGCGCCCAGCGCAGGGCGATCTCGCGACCGAGGCCGGACCCGGCGCCGGTGATCATGATGCGTTTTTGCATGGTCGCAGGCCTTGTTTTGACAGGGAGTCCGGTGAGTCTAATCAAGGCGTCGCCATCCGGGAGGATTCATCAGGGCAGTGAATGGGCGGGCATGATTGGTAGACGGCTGCACGGGGATGGAATCTTTACCAACCCGCACCGGTCCGAATTATCGAGAGGCCAGCAATCTCAGGCTCTTGCCCCCTAATCACGCAAGGACTTTGACATGACCACGATCCTTATCATCATCCTGATTCTGCTGCTGATCGGTGGCTTACCGGTCTTCCCCCACTCGCGCAGCTGGGGCTATGGCCCTTCCGGCATAATCGGCGTGGTGTTGGTGATTCTGTTGGTATTACTGTTGCTTGGGATGATATGACGCGCTGCGGATAGCCACTTCAAACAGTCACGTGAGGTGAATGGCAAGCGGGTCACACCACCCGGTTGCCATTCTACAGGTTCGCATCAAACACCATTGTCACGACGGCCTGATACTCGATACCAGGCAACATGTCCTGCTTCTGGGTGTGGCCGCGAGGGTATACATGAAAATGCAACTGCCCTTGGCTGCCGGTCACACCCTCTGGCGGGACGTCCAGGCTCATGGCGTTCTCAGCTCCGCCAAAGGACATTGCCTGCCGATAGAGCGAACGGCCATTGTAGGAAACCCCTGGCAAGGTCATGGCCAGGTACAGCGGTATGCCATGGCCCTTGGCCGACCGTAGATTGCACGTACTATCCAGCCCGGTGCTGCACTGCGCCCAGACGTTGAATGGCCCACTGGCAGTCAGGCTGAAATCCACGTCTTTTTCCAGTTTCTCTGCCACACCCCGCCCGCGGCTCCCATGCCCGTGCGCCTGCTGCGGCACCAGTACCACCTGCTCGGAACCCGGCTCAAAACGCACCTCAAGGTCATGCACCACCTCCAGTTCGACGTTGATCGCCACTGAATCGGCCGTGAGCCCAGCGACTGTTCGGCTCGAGCCCAGGCCTATATCCCTGTCGGGGCCTATCGAATAGACCACGCGCCCTCGGTACACGCCCGACTTCAAGCTCGCCGGCACAGGCGTCTTCAGCTTGTAGCCCAGCGTAAGGTGACTCACATGGTAAGTGCTCGCATTCGCCGCATTGACGTTGGCCCAGCACCCGTTGCTGGCTGGCGACCACAGAAACAGGCGATGCGCCGCGCTCGCCAACGCAACCTGGCAACCACTCGAGTCCAGGCCCGTGCGCGCCGCAAGCGTAGGTGCCCCATCGTCCGAAGTTACCGCACCGCCCAGGTGGGTAATGGCAAAGTCCATGCTGACTTGCTCGCCGGTCTTGTCACGGACCATCAGTAGCGCAGTTGGCTGGACAGGGGCCGAGAGGTAGAGGCCATCGGTGCCTTCGCCATCGACTGTTTTCGAGTATTCGACCCCCACATCCAGCAGATCCTGCAGCGGATCGCCACAAAGCTGCGGCAACTGAGTACAGACAGGGGATGACCGGGGTGTCAGGTTTTCAAATTGCCGGGTCTCGCCACGGTAACGCAGCTTGAGCGTAATGTCGGCCGCCTGCACCCACGATGAGCCGAGCACGCCAGACAGCAGTACCAGCATTGCACACTTGCGAAACATGCCCCTACCTCTCACTCTGCCTTGAAGTTCATGGCTTTGCGTGCATCGCCTTCCACCTGTTCGAAGCGGTATTCGACACCGGGCTTCTCGACGAACTCGCGCGTACGTCCAGGACGAAGATGGTGCTTGGCCGGAGGCTCACACTCGTCCTCGTTCAGCACACAGACCTGGACGTTGTCGAGCAGCACCGTCGCATTGCCCTCGTTGCGCACGGTCCATTTCCCACCGGCTCGCTCGATCGAGGTCTGATACCGCGTGGCAGCAGGCTTGATAATCAAAATGGTGCCGTAGCCGGCCAGAAACTGCACACCGGCACTGAGTTCTTTGCGGTAAGCGTCAAGCTCCGTTTCATCCAGTGCGAAGCTGTCATCCTGTTCCGGCACCACCGGGACGAAGCGCAGCCGGTAGTAACGCTCCTGGTTCCGTTCACCGCGATACAGCAACCGCACGGCCTGCATGCCGCGTGCCGGGATGATCATCCGCGCAGGGCTGGCAACAACGCTGCGCTGATCGAAGGGCAGCTCATCGACTTCCACCTCACGGGGTTCGGCCTGGCCGTCGTAGACCAGCTCCAGCACGCTGACCTTGACGAACGCAGTACTGTCCCCCCGGTTGTAGATGCGTTTGGCATAGGTGCCCTTGCCTGGCTCGAGGTAGTCATAGAGCGCGCCGACATCCAGCTGTGGCCCGGCCTGGGCAAACCACGGCAGCATCAGCGCAACGAACAACAAGGGTGACAAGTGAAATGTGAACCTGTGCATCTTCAACCTCTGTTTACTCAACATCCAATCCATCGACCCGGGAATCGGGCCCTCTATAGCGTCATGCCGAAAGCCGTCTCAGCCCACATTGGGCACACACCGCTGATCACCCACGATCAGCAGGTCATCCTCGCGATCAAAGTTGTCCGGCGGTAATGTCAGAAGGCAGCTACCTGCCGTGTCATGGCGAATTTCCAAGGTGGGCCGTGACTCACTCATTTCGACGTTGAAATAGCCATCCACCTCGACAACCGTGCGCCCGGCGTCATTGACCACATGCGCGCCGTGCAGTGGCTGGCCTTGCCCGTCGAGCAGCCGACCAAACACGGTGACCGTTCGCATGACCTTCACTGAGTGGTACCCCACCCCACCGCGGTTGAGGTGATAGTCCACAGCGAGGGGTTGGATCTGTGCTGGCGGCACGTCCTTCGTGTCGAAGTCGAAGCGCACATGGCCAGACTTGAACGCCGTCACCGGCACGATATTGCGCCCGGGGTGCAGCACTGCACTCATGCCCTGGCCATCGTTGGCGCGCAGCTTTACACCGTGCAGATCGCTTTCGACATCGATGATCAAGCCGGCTTCGAGCGGCAGGTTGCTGCCACCCATGGCCAGCTTCCCGGCGCCCAGCGCCAGGGTGCTTTCCAGGTTGAGGCCACCGCTGAGGTTATTGTTGAAAGAGGAACTCTGGGCATAGGCATCGCCCTGCAGCGCCTGGCTGTTAAACCGCCCATTGGCCGCCAGGCTGGTGCCATAGCTGTCGAGCGTCGCACTGCCCCCCAGGCTGTGCACGGGGCCCAGGTCGACGTTCTGCCGATACCACAGCGAAGCGTAGGGGTCACTGCCCCCCTCACGCGAGGCGCGGCTACCCACATCGACCCCAAGCTGCCTGCCATCGCGCTCAAGCTTCATGCTTACAGCAACGTTGACGCCGCGGCTGCGGACACCGGCGCTGCTGCGCGTTCCAGGCCTGTCGAAAAGTGACAGGCGAACACTGCTCTGATGCCCCCGCAGTTTCCCGTAGAACGCCCAGCTCAGGTCGGCACCCAGGCCGCTTGCCGAGCCCGCACTGTGTTCCAGGCGCAGCGTCGCTGAACTGCGCGAGGTTACCCGCTGGTTGATCGAAAAGGCGGTGCGGCTGCGCACTTGACGCTGTGACGTATCGTCGCGACCGTTACTGCCAGGCTCCAGCCAGGTCTGGTTGTGGCTCAGCAACAACGAGCCCCAAGGGTGGGTATAGGTCAACTGCAGATCGCCGCCGTTGCCCAGGCCCTGGGTCTGATTGAGGCTGGCGTAAAGCTTGAACCGTTCATGCACGTCCCAGTCCAGCGAGGTCCCCAACTGCAGGTCAGCATCGACCTGTTGCACTGACAACCCCAACACCGCAGCAGGATGTATCAGGTAGTTGGAAAGGGCACCGAACACCGGGCTCTGTTCACGATTGTCATCCGAGTTGCTCAGCAGCTCGACCTGCTGGCCGAGGTAGAGGTTGTAGCGCCAGCGGTTATCCATGTTCTGCCACCGGCTGGGCTTGTAGATGGACACTTCGCTGCGCGAGGTCTCCAGGCCGTCTTCGAGCAAACGCAGCTCCACATCATAGATGCCGCCGGGCAATACCCGCGTGTCGATCGCCTGCAAACCGGGCTGTACCGGCTGGCTGTTGATCAGCGAACCATTGCGATAGATTTCGACGATACCCGGGCGGTTCGGCGTGACGTAGACCGGGATGGCGCTGGCTTGGCCATTGTCGACCAGCAGGCTGTCACTGCTGCCCAGCATCAAGCCAAGCGTGCTATCAGGGCGGCGCCCGAGTAGCGCTGGCTGGCGCACCAGGCCTTGTGCGCCAGTGGAGAAGTAACCCAGCCGAAAGAAATGCGCTTCCTGCAGGCTCTCCGCGTAAAGCTGGTTCATGCGGTAACGCATATCGCCTTGCTCAGATGGGCTACGATCCACGCGTGCATCGGCAAGCGTCGTCCAGTTATGCAGGTTGCCCTGACCGAGCAGGCCGATTCTGCCCGTGGTCTGGTTGCCATCATTGACCAGGTTGAGCTGGTTACGCAGCAGCAACCCAGCGTCACTCTGCTCCGGGAGGCGGTGAAAGAGCGCGTCCTGCTCCCGCTTCTCGGCATTGGACGTCAGCAATGACAACTGGGAATTGGCCAGGCTGTAATGGATAGCCTGCAACCCGTCCGGGCAGTTTTGCAGGCAGTCGCCCAGCATGCGCCCGCCTTCCAGGCGCTGTTGCCATAACTGCCTGAGTGTGGCCGGCTCTGCGCTCTGCTCAGTGTCGGTAAACGCCAGCAACTGCACACGGTTATCACGGCTCAGCACCACCATGGCATCGCCGAGGTAGCGTTGATCCAGCTCCACTCGCACGGCAAGCGGCACATCGAAAAAGTGCGCCTCGAAGTCTTCTGGCAAACGCCCGAATGTATTCAGGTCAATGGCACTGGACGCGCGCTCGGCCAACACTTCGAGCGGCATAAGGCAGGCAGCACCCAGCAGCCAGACAGCGAGTGCGCGGCCGGGTGCAGCAAACTGGAACATGATTCAATCCACTTCAACACCTGCCCCTACACTGGTAAACATCCAGTAAGTTGAGGCAGGCGGCACTGCTTCAATCAAAGGCTGGTGGAGGAAGTTTCAAACAACACGCTCACTGTCCCGGTATACTCACCCTTTACATAACCATTGTCGGGCTTTATGGCCTTAAACGTAATGGGAAGATCATTGCCAGCTTTAGCATCTTCCGCGCTCATGACCTCCGCGGGCGTCAACTCCAACTTTTTATCCCCGACAGTGATGATAAGATCAATCTTCTGGTCGGTTTGTTGGTCTTGCAGCGATGCTGTGTGCAGCAGGTGGGCCTGAATAGCGCCGACATCACTCTGTGCCGAGAACTTTTCACTGACCGCCTTGAAGTCTTCGCGCTCCGGCTCATATTCAAGCGTCACGCCTTTCTCCAGCCAGCCCCCTACGGGGGCCACTGAAAAATCATTCCCGGGAATGATCGCCGTCACTGAAATACTCTGGGTGATCGGCTCAGGGGCGGACGCGACAGCGGCACCGGCAAACAATGCAAGGAACGGGACAGCCAATACATAGGATTTCACATCAAACTTCCTTTAACGGTTGCACATCAAATAGCGGGAACCCTGGGGCACCCGAATGAAATTGCGAATCAGGGCGCCCCTGTTTCAAACATCAAGGTGGCTTGCGTGACATAGGTGCCGGGCACGCGAGTCGACGCCGATCCCCCCATCGGATAGAACCTGAACTGAATGGTTTTCCCCTGAGCGGCTTCAGCAGCACTGACGATTTCAACCGGTGCCGTGCCCATTCTTATGCGATTCAACATGATGTGGTATCGACGGGACGCTTCCCCACCGCCCACCCGCGTGAACTGATACTCCGAACGATCTGTTTTCGCGTAAATCGGGCCGTAGGTACTTTTTACAAACACTTCTTTTTCAATTTGCTTGAAGATGCCCCGGTCCGGGTCATATTCAGCCTGAAGTACGTCCTCCCACCAACTGCCAACCGAGTTCACCTGAAATTCAGGTACCGACACGACAGCCTGGACACTGATGTCCTGCGGTATTTCCTTTGCCCCTGCAGCGCCCGCCACGCCAAGCAGAGCGAAGGTGATTAAACAGCGTAACTTCATTGAACATTCCCCAAATGTGCCGGCATCTATGCACTTACGACATGAGGGAACTTTATGGGCAGAGCCCCACTATGTATGTAGGATGTTTCTGACTGCATAA
>NZ_JBJJLR010000018.1:0-105741 GCF_046230975.1 Pseudomonas sp. KCJK9058 | reverse complement strand
GTTCGCCCAAGGCCCTTGCATGTCCGACCCCCGCTATCAAATCGACGTCAGCGTCGTGACCCGCTACCTGAAAGAACAATCCGACCCCGAAAACAGTCGCTTCGCTTTCGCCTACACCATTACCGTGCAGAACAACGGCTCGCTCAGCGCAAAGTTGCTGTCGCGCCACTGGCTGATCACCAACGGTGACGGCGAGGTAGAGGAAGTCCGCGGCGCCGGTGTGGTCGGCCAGCAACCCAACATCGACCCAGGCCAGAGCCACACTTACAGCAGTGGTGCCGTCATCAGCACCCGCGTTGGCACCATGCAGGGCAGCTACCAGATGTTCGCCGAAGACGGTAAGCGCTTCGACGCCGAGATTGCCCCCTTTCGGCTGGCAGTGCCCGGAGCGCTGCACTGATGGCCACCTACGCCGTCGGTGACCTGCAGGGCTGCCTGCAGCCACTCAAATGCCTGCTCGATCGCGTCAGTTTCAACCCCGCCGTCGACCGCCTGTGGCTGGTCGGCGACCTGGTCAACCGCGGCCCCGAGTCACTGGAAACCCTGCGCTTCCTGTACTCGATCCGTCATTCACTGGTCTGCGTGCTGGGCAACCATGACCTGCACCTGCTGGCCGCCTGGCACAACGTCGAGCGCCTCAAGAAAAGCGACACACTGCGCGAGATCATCGAAGCGCCGGACGCCGACCAGCTGTTCGACTGGCTGCGCCAGCAGAAGCTGCTGCATTACGACGAGCCCCGCGGCATCGCCCTGGTTCATGCCGGCATACCGCCACAATGGACCCTTGGCAAGGCCCTGGAGCTCGCTGCAGAGGTCGAGGAAGTGCTGCGTGACGACACCCGCCTGCAGCTGTACCTCGACGGCATGTATGGCAACGAGCCGAACAAGTGGAGCAAGAACCTCGCCGGCGTCGAACGCCTGCGGGTCATCACCAACTACTTCACCCGCATGCGCTTCTGCACGGCCGATGGCAAACTCGACCTCAAGAGCAAGGAAGGCCTGGGTAGCGCGCCCAAAGGCTACAAAGCCTGGTACGCGCACAAGGACCGCCGCTCACGCCACGTGAAGATCATCTTTGGCCATTGGGCCGCTCTGCAGGGTGAGGTCACCGAGCCCGACGTCATCGCCCTGGACACTGGCTGCGTATGGGGCGGCGCCATGACCCTGTACAACGTCGACAGCGGCGAATACCACCGCTGCGACTGCGCCGACGACGGCACCCTGCGCCGGCCGGCACAACCCACTACACTCAACGACCACACCTGAAGGAAGTAGTACCCATGAGCGAATTCAAGCGCATCCCTCCTGAGCAGGCCTTGGAGCTTCGCAAGAAAGAAGGTGCGGTCGTCGTCGACATTCGCGACCCACAGGCCTTCGCCGCCGGCCACATCACCGGCGCCCGGCACCTGGATAACCACTCGGTCGCCGATTTCATCCGCAACGCCGACCTCGACGCGCCAACCCTGGTGGTCTGCTATCACGGCAATTCCAGCCAAAGCGCTGCCGCCTACCTGGTAGGCCAGGGTTTCTCCGACGTGTACAGCGTGGACGGCGGCTTCGAACTGTGGCGTGCGACCTACCCGGCCGAGACCGCCCAAGGCAGCACTGAATAATTTTTTTAATTTTTCCTGCAGCCCGCGCCCCGTGCGGGCTTGCGGCTTATCTGACGAACGGTCATTCGTAACTTCTGCCCTCCTCGCCCCTTGACCTTGCAGATAACCAACTACGCTTAAGCTCAGGCCATCCAAAAAAGGGGAGAGCCGGTACACCGGCGTGCGGGTCATCGGTAGCGTTACAGGGTGTTCTGGGGGGTATACAGCAATCGGCCAACCCGGTTGCATGCCAGCATCAGCTGACTGATCCGGCGTCGTCTCCACGTATCGAGCGAGGTGACGTCATGAGTATTTTTAGCCACTTCCAACAACGTTTCGAGTCTACGCGCCAGGAAGAACTCTCGCTGCAGGAGTACCTCGAGCTGTGCAAAGAGGATCGCAGTGCCTACGCATCGGCGGCCGAACGGCTGTTGCTGGCCATCGGTGAGCCAGAACTGATCGACACCTCTACCAACTCCAGGCTGTCGCGCATCTTCTCCAACAAGGTTATTCGCCGCTATCCGGCCTTTGCCGACTTCCATGGCATGGAAGAGTGCATCGACCAGATCGTGTCGTACTTCCGCCACGCCGCCCAAGGCCTGGAAGAGAAGAAACAGATCCTCTATCTGCTGGGCCCGGTAGGCGGCGGCAAGTCCTCGCTGGCGGAAAAACTCAAGCAGCTGATGGAAAAGGTGCCGTTCTACGCGATCAAGGGCTCGCCGGTATTCGAGTCACCTCTGGGCTTGTTCAATGCCACCGAAGATGGGGCCATTCTCGAGGAAGAGTTCGGCATCCCACGGCGCTACCTCAATACCATCATGTCGCCTTGGGCCACCAAGCGCCTGCAGGAGTTTGGCGGGGACATCTCCAAGTTCAAGGTGGTGAAGCTGTACCCGTCGATTCTTAACCAGATCGCCATTGCCAAGACCGAACCCGGCGATGAAAACAACCAGGACATCTCGGCCCTGGTCGGCAAGGTCGATATCCGCAAACTTGAGGAATACCCACAGAACGACGCCGATGCTTATAGCTACTCGGGCGCGCTGTGCCGGGCCAACCAGGGCCTGATGGAATTCGTCGAAATGTTCAAGGCGCCGATCAAGGTCCTGCACCCCTTGCTCACCGCCACCCAGGAAGGCAACTACAACAGTACTGAAGGCCTTGGGGCGATTCCCTATACCGGGATTCTGCTGGCGCACTCCAACGAATCGGAGTGGCACACCTTCCGTAACAACAAGAACAACGAAGCGTTCATCGACAGGATCTATATCGTCAAGGTGCCGTACTGCCTGCGGGTCAGCGATGAAATAAAGATCTACGACAAACTGCTGGTCAACAGCTCGCTGTCCAAGGCCCACTGTGCCCCAGATACGCTCAAGATGCTGGCTCAGTTCACGGTGCTTTCCCGCCTGAAAGAGCCAGAGAACTCCAATATCTATTCCAAGATGCGCGTTTACGACGGGGAAAACCTCAAGGACACCGATCCAAAGGCCAAGTCGATCCAGGAATACCGGGACTCTGCGGGTGTCGACGAAGGCATGAATGGCCTGTCGACGCGCTTCGCCTTCAAGATCCTGTCCAAGGTGTTCAACTTCGACCCACACGAAATTGCCGCCAACCCGGTGCACCTGCTGTATGTCCTCGAACAGCAGATCGAACAGGAACAATTCCCGGCTGAAGTGCGCGAACGCTATCTGCGCTACCTGAAGGAATACCTGGCACCGCGCTACATCGAGTTTATCGGCAAGGAAATCCAGACCGCCTACCTGGAGTCCTACAGCGAATACGGCCAGAACATCTTCGACCGCTACGTGTTGTATGCAGACTTCTGGATCCAGGATCAGGAATACCGCGACCCGGAAACCGGCGAAATTCTCAACCGCATTGCGCTCAACGAGGAACTGGAAAAGATCGAGAAACCGGCTGGCATCAGCAACCCGAAAGACTTCCGCAACGAGATCGTCAACTTCGTACTGCGCGCACGCGCTAACAACAATGGCAAGAATCCAAGCTGGCTGAGTTATGAAAAGCTGCGGGTCGTGATCGAGAAGAAAATGTTCTCCAACACCGAAGACCTGCTGCCGGTCATCAGCTTCAACGCCAAGGCCAGCAAAGAGGACCAGAAGAAACACAACGACTTCGTCACCCGGATGGTGGAGCGTGGCTATACCGACAAACAGGTGCGCCTGCTGTCGGAATGGTACCTGCGGGTCAGGAAATCGCAATAAAGCGGCAAGCTACGAGCCGCAAGCTGCAAGCTGCCTGGCGTTGGCATTGCTGCCCGCGTCACAGCTTGCAGCGGCGGTGGCTGCTCTTTCTTGCAGCTTGAAGCTTGTGGCTTGCAGCTTGTGGGTTGCAGCTGCATCCAGTCACCGGAGGGACCATGAGCTACGTTATAGACCGACGCCTGAACGGCAAGAACAAGAGCACGGTCAACCGCCAGCGCTTCCTGCGGCGGTACCGCGAACACATCAAGAAAGCCGTCGAAGAGGCGGTGAGCCGCCGTTCCATCATGGATATGGAACACGGCGAGCAGATCAGTATTCCCGGGCGCGACATCGACGAACCCGTCTTGCATCATGGTCGTGGGGGCAAACAGACCATCGTGCATCCTGGCAACAAAGAGTTCACTGCCGGTGAACACATCCCACGGCCGCAAGGCGGTGGAGGCGGTGGCGGTCGCGGCAAGGCCGGCAATTCCGGCGAGGGCATGGACGAGTTCGTCTTCCAGATCACCCAGGAAGAATTTCTCGAATTCATGTTCGAAGACCTTGAGCTACCCAACCTAGTCAAACGTCACCTGACTGGCGCCGATACCTTCAAGACTGTTCGCGCCGGCATCGCCAACGAAGGCAACCCGTCACGCATCAACATCGTGCGCACCCTGCGCTCGGCCCATGCCCGGCGTATCGCCCTGACCGGCAGCAGCCGCGCCCTGCTGCGCGAAGCACAAAAGGAACTCGATCGCCTGCGGGTCGAAGAGCCAGACAATTTCACCGATATCCAGGAAGTCGAACAGGAAATCGAGCGCCTGAAGGCACGTATCAACCGCCTGCCCTTCCTCGACACCTTCGACCTCAAGTACAACCTGCTGGTCAAGCAACCCAACCCCAGCTCGAAGGCAGTGATGTTCTGCCTGATGGACGTATCCGGCTCCATGACCCAGGCCACCAAGGACATCGCAAAGCGCTTCTTCATCCTGCTGTACCTGTTCCTCAAGCGTAACTACGAGCGCATCGAAGTCGTGTTCATTCGCCACCACACCAGTGCCCGGGAAGTCGATGAAGAAGAGTTCTTCTACTCGCGGGAAACCGGCGGCACCATCGTCTCCAGTGCCCTCAAGCTGATGCAGGAGATCATGGCCGAGCGCTACCCGGCCAGCGACTGGAACATCTATGCCGCGCAGGCTTCTGATGGCGACAACTGGAACGACGACTCGCCCATCTGCCGCGACATCCTCTCCAAACAGATCATGCCGCATGTGCAGTACTACACTTACGTTGAGATCACCCCCCGTGAACACCAGGCGCTGTGGTATGAATACGAGCGTATCGGAGATGCTTTCCCCGACACGTTCGCCCAGCAGCAGTTGGTATCGGCCGGCGATATCTACCCGGTCTTCCGTGAACTCTTCCAGCGCAGGTTAGCCACATGACCGCCAGAGCACAGAGACGCCAACCCATTTCCACTGGGTCCGAGTGGACGTTCGAGCTGATCCAGACCTACGACCGGGAAATCAGCCGCTTGGCCGAGCGTTACGCCCTGGACACCTACCCCAACCAGATCGAGGTCATCACTGCCGAACAGATGATGGACGCCTACGCCTCGGTCGGCATGCCGCTGGGCTACCACCACTGGTCCTACGGCAAGCAGTTCCTCAGTACGGAAAAGTCCTACAGCCGCGGCCAGATGGGCCTGGCCTACGAGATCGTGATCAACTCCGACCCTTGTATCGCCTACCTGATGGAAGAAAACACCATGTGCATGCAGGCACTGGTGATTGCGCACGCGTGCTACGGCCATAACAGTTTTTTCAAAGGCAATTACCTGTTCCGCACCTGGACTGACGCCAGTTCGATCATCGACTATCTGGTGTTCGCCAAGCAGTACATCGCCCAGTGCGAAGAGCGCCACGGTATCGATGCTGTGGAGGACTTGATCGACTCCTGCCATGCCCTGATGAACTACGGTGTCGACCGCTACAAGCGGCCTTACCCTATTTCTGCCGAAGAAGAGCGGCGCCGGCAACAGGAGCGCGAAGAGCACCTTCAGCGTCAGATCAACGACCTTTGGCGGACAATTCCGAAAAACGCCGAAAAGGGTAACGACCGCGATGAGGGGCGCTTCCCCGCCGAACCGCAGGAAAACATCCTGTATTTCATCGAGAAGAACGCCCCGCTGCTTGAACCCTGGCAGCGTGAAGTAGTGCGCATCGTGCGCAAGATCGCCCAGTACTTCTACCCGCAGCGCCAGACCCAGGTGATGAACGAAGGCTGGGCAACCTTCTGGCACTACACCCTGATGAACGACCTGTACGACGAGGGGCTGATTACCGAAGGCTTCATGATGGAGTTCTTGCAGTCGCACACCAGCGTGGTGTTCCAGCCCGGCTTCGACAGCCCGTACTACAGCGGCATCAACCCCTACGCGCTGGGCTTTGCGATGTACACCGACATCCGCCGCATGTGCGAAAACCCCACCGAAGAAGATCGCCACTGGTTCCCCGACATTGCCGGCAGTGACTGGCTTTCTACCATCAAGTTCGCCATGAGCAGCTTCAAGGACGAGAGCTTCATCCTGCAGTATCTGTCGCCCAAGGTGATGCGCGACCTCAAGTTGTTCAGCATCCTCGATGACGACCAGCGCGACGACCTGCTGGTGCCCGCCATCCATGATGAGGCCGGCTACCGGGTGATTCGGGAGCAGCTGGCAGCGCAGTACAACCTGGGCAACCGCGAACCAAACGTACAGATCTGGAGCGTCGACCGCCGCGGAGACCGCTCGCTGACCCTGCGACACCAGCAACACAACCGCAAACCGCTGGGCGACTCGACCGACGAAGTGCTCAAGCACCTGCATCGCCTGTGGGGCTTCGATATCCACCTGGAGACCGTGCAAGGCGAGCAAGTGATGAGTACTCACCACATGCCGCCGCGCGGCGAGCATAGCGAAAGCGCCGACTACGGTCGCATGGACCTGGCCGTTATCCACCACCTCTGATGCAACCCCATGACCGCCGACGGGTTATCCTGTCGGCAGTTATGGAGAGCTGCACATGCACATCTACAAAGTTGGCGGCGCCGTGCGCGACCGCCTGCTCGGCCGCCCTGTCAGCGATATCGACTGGCTGGTGGTGGGCGCCACCGTCGAAGAAATGCTAGCTAAGGGCTATCGGCCGGTGGGTGCCGATTTCCCGGTGTTCCTGCACCCGAAAACCGGCGAGGAATACGCCCTGGCGCGCACCGAGCGCAAGAGTGGGCGAGGCTACGGCGGGTTCACCTTTCACGCCAGCCCCGACGTAACCCTGGAGGAGGACCTGATCCGTCGCGACCTCACCATCAATGCGATGGCCGAGGATGAGGCGGGCACGGTATACGACCCCTACCAAGGCAGGAACGATCTGGATCAACGCCTGCTACGCCATGTTTCCCCCGCATTCGCCGAAGATCCTTTGCGCGTGCTGCGTGTTGCACGCTTTGCTGCCCGTTACGCATCACTGGGGTTCCGGGTTGCCGATGAAACCTTGGCGCTGATGCGCCAGATCAGCGCCTCGGGCGAACTGCAGGCACTCACTGCCGAGCGCAGCTGGAAGGAAATCGAGCGCGCGCTGATGGAAGTGCAACCGCAGGTGTTCTTCAAGGTGCTGAGCGCGTGCGGGGCCCTGCAGGAGCTGCTGCCAGAGCTCGATGACAGCTCCCGGACATTGGCGGCGCTGGAGCAGGCAGCGGTGCACGAACAACCGCTGCACGTGCGCTGGGCCTGCCTGTTGCGGGGGTTGTCACCGACATCAATCAAAGCCGTCAACCAGCGCCTGAAGGCACCGCGTGAGTGCCAGGAACTGGCCATGCTGACAGGGGAATGCCTGGCGCAGGGCAATCAGGCGCTCGAACTGCCTGCCACGGCACTGCTGGAGCTGTTGCAGAAGTTCGATGTTTACCGACGGCCGCAGCGATTTGAGGATTTTTTAGTCGTTTGCGAGATGGCAGCGCGGGGCGATGGCGAGCAGGGTTACCCACAGGCCGATTACCTGCGACGCGCAGCAGCGGCGGCGCGAGCGGTGGATGTGAAGCCGTTGGTGCAAGCCGGGCTCACGGGGCAGGCACTGGGCGAAGCACTCAAAGGTGAACGGCTGAAAGCGCTCGAAGCTTACCAGCGCGGTTAGACCTACCGGCCTCTTCGCGGGTAAACCCGCCCCTACAGGGGCACACATCGAGGGTTGGGCACAGCCCGTTGTAGGAGCGGGTTTACCCGCGAAAGGGCCGGGCCTGCTGGCCAATTTCCACCCGCTTTTCACCGTCGCAGCCGCCACCGTATTCGCGGGTAAACCCGCTCCTACAGGGGGCACACATCAGAGGTTGGGCTCAGCCCGTTGTAGGAGCGGGTTTACCCGCGAAGAGGCCGATACAGGCTTAAGCGGGCGTCAACTGCAACCCGCGCCACTCAAAGGCGACCGGGGCCAGCACCTGATCGATCTGCGCTTCCTGCCACAGCTGCGCCATGCGCTTGCCCACCCCCGGATGCACCAGGTCGGGTGCCAGCAACGACAGCGGCCACAGCACAAAAGCGTTCTTCAGGATCTCGGCACGGGGCAATACCAGCCCATCGAAGGTACCGTGCAAATCGTCATACATCAGCACGTCGATATCCAGCGGCAACCCTTTGCGGTCCGGGGCATAGCGGCCATTGTCGGCCTCGATGAACTTCAGCCGGCGGTCCAGCTCGATCAACGGCAACGCGGTTTGCCCGGTCACCACGAAGTTGATGAACGGCCCGCTCTTGATGCCCACCGCCTGGCTTTCGAATGCCGGCGAACAGCGCATGTCGGTCAGGATGCCAGCCAACGCATCGAGCCCGGCGCACAAATGCGCCTCACGGTCGATATTGCTGCCCAGGCCCAGGTAAACCGTGCTCAAAGACATCCGCGCTCGATCTCCACGCCTACACCACCACGGGCCGCCGGCACCGCGCCCGGCTTGGTCAGCTTCAAGCGCACCCAAGGGATGTGGAACTCGTCCATCAGGGTGGCCACCAGGCGCTCGGCAAATGTTTCAACCAGCTCGAAACGGGCCTGTTCGGCAAACGCCTGGATGCGCGCCGACACACTGGCGTAATCCAGCGCCAGGTTCAGGTCGTCTCCGGCGGCGGCCGGGCGGTTGTCCCAGGCAAAGCTCAGGTCCAGGCGCAAGCACTGGCGAATATCCCGCTCCCAGTCATAGGCACCGATAACGGTATCGACTTCCAGGCCTTCGATGAACACTCTGTCCAAGCACTTCTCTCCACAGCACGACAAGGGCGACTGGCGCCGTTAGAATCAGGGCGTCCTCGCCCGGAATAGTTAGCATGTTTTGGTTACTGGCGTTGCTCGCCTACCTGCTCGGCTCGCTGTCCTTCGCCATTGTTCTCAGCCGCCTCTCGGGCAGCCCGGACCCGCGTTCCAGCGGCTCAGGCAATGCCGGCGCCACCAACATGCTACGCCTGGCAGGCCGTAAACTGGCGATCCTGACCCTGCTTGGCGACCTGTGCAAGGGCCTTTTTCCGGTACTGCTCGCCCGCATTGCCGGGCTGGACCTGCACGCGCAGGCCTGGGTGGGCATATGCGCGGTGCTGGGCCATCTGTTCCCCCTGTACTTCCGTTTCAAGGGCGGCAAGGGCGTGGCGACGGCTGCCGGCATGCTCATGGGCCTGTATTTCCCGGCCGCGCTGCTGGCCATCGGCGCCTGGCTGCTGACCTTCTACCTCACGCGTACCAGCTCACTGGCCGCACTGATTGCCACGCCACTCACCTTGCCATTGCTGGCCTGGCGCGAGCCCGAAGCCCTGCTGCCGATCAGCGTACTGACTGTGATGATCGTGTGGCGCCACCGCAACAACCTGCGCGACTTGTTTGCAGGGCGCGAACGGCACTTCTGAACCTTCGACGCGCTGCCTTACAGCGGCGGCAACTGTTCCATTGGCCAGCGTGCCTGCACGCTGATCGCCAGGTCTTGCTGCTGCCCGGCCAGCAGGCGCTGGCAACCGGCGTAGGCGATCATCGCACCATTGTCGGTACAGAATTGCGGGCGCGCGTAGTACACGTTGCCCTTGATGCTACCGAGCATGTCCTCCAGGGACGCGCGCAGGGCCTTGTTGGCACTCACGCCACCCGCGATGACCAGCCGCTTGAGGCCGGTCTGCTTGAGCGCCCGCTTGCACTTGATGGTCAAAGTCTCTACCACCGCCTGCTGGAATGCCAGGGACAGGTCGCAACGGGTTTGCTCACTGTCGTCGCCAGCATTCTTGCATTGCTGCCAGGTGTTCAGGGCGAAGGTCTTGAGGCCACTGAAGCTGAATTCCAGGCCTGGCCGATCGGTCATTGGCCGCGGGAACACGAAGCGCCCAGGCACACCTTGCTCGGCCAGACGCGCGATTTCCGGACCACCCGGGTAATTGAGGCCGATCAGCTTGGCGGTCTTGTCGAACGCTTCACCGGCAGCATCGTCCAGGCTCTCGCCCAACAGTTCGTACTGACCGATGCCATCGACCCGGACCAGCTGGGTATGCCCACCGGAAACCAACAAAGCGACGAACGGAAACGCTGGCGGGTTTTCTTCCAGCATGGGTGCCAGCAGGTGACCCTCCATGTGGTGCACACCGATCGCCGGGATGTCCCAGGCAAAGGCCAGCGCCTGGGCGCAGGAAGCGCCCACCAGCAAGGCACCGACCAGGCCGGGACCCGCGGTGTAGGCGATGGCGTCGATTTCGGTGGCAACGCAGCCTGCCTCGTCCAGCACCTGGCGGATGAGCGGCAGCATTCGCTTGACGTGATCACGCGAGGCAAGCTCGGGCACCACGCCGCCGAAGACGCGGTGCAGGTCGATCTGGCTGAACAGTGCGTCGGCCAACAAACCGCGTTCACTGTCGTATAATGCGACGCCGGTTTCGTCGCAGGATGTTTCCAATCCCAGTACTAGCATGGGCTCGTCCCTTGTGGGGGCTGAATTCGAAGCCGCGCATGATAGTCCCCGTGTCGGGTGCCGACCAGCGGTTTTCGATCAGAGGCTTTGCATTCCGGCTTGCTAAGGGTTAACATCCGCAACCCTTGAAAACCGACGTTCTCCAGCACACCTTTGTTTTGCCAGGAGCACGTCTACCCCGGTAATGAATTAAGGTAGCCCTGGATGCCAGCCGTCAAAGTTAAAGAGAACGAACCCTTCGACGTAGCTCTGCGTCGTTTCAAGCGCTCCTGCGAAAAAGCCGGTGTACTGGCTGAAGTTCGTAGCCGCGAGTTTTACGAGAAGCCGACCGCAGAGCGTAAGCGCAAAGCAGCTGCTGCTGTTAAGCGTCACGCCAAGAAAGTTCAGCGCGAACAGCGCCGCGCCGTTCGTCTGTACTAGTACAGACGTTCAACGCAAAGCTTCTGCCCTGCCCGGCTAACCCCCGGGCGATGGCAGTGGTCGTTTCAAACTTGAGCAGCTAGCTCAAGGCCCTGCACAAGCTTCATGCGAACTGCATCATGGGCAACCTGCCTGAAACGTCAGAGCTGGTCCTCCTTGCTGTATGACCAGACGTGCACGTCCGACTGACGAGCCCTTAGGGGCTGGCGACGAGCACACATTCCCTCGCACTTCCCCAAGCAGCACTCGCCCCCTTCGGCGCGTGAGCGATTAGACTTGCCAGTTGCCAGATAACGAGACTGCCATGGCCGGGCTGATTCCCCAGAGTTTCATTGACGACCTGATCAACCGCCTCGACATCGTCGACGTGGTGAGTTCGCGCGTCCAGCTGAAAAAAACCGGCAAGAACTACTCGGCCTGCTGCCCGTTCCACAAAGAAAAAACCCCGTCCTTCACGGTCAGCCCCGACAAGCAGTTCTACTACTGCTTCGGCTGTGGCGCCGGTGGCAACGCCTTGGGCTTTGTCATGGACCACGACAACCTGGACTTCCCCCAGGCCGTCGAGGAACTGGCACGCGCCGCTGGCATGGAAGTCCCCCGCGAGCAAGGCCGCCGCGACCAGAAGCCGCGCCAGCCCACTGACTCGCCACTGTATCCGCTACTGGACGCCGCCTCGGAGTTTTACCGCCAGGCCCTGCGCAGCCACCCGTCACGCAAGGCAGCGGTGGACTACCTCAAGGGCCGCGGCCTGTCCGGGGAAATTGCCCGCGACTTCGGCCTGGGCTTTGCCCCGCCCGGCTGGGACAACCTGCTCAAGCACCTGGGTGCCGACACCCTGCAGCAGAAGGTGATGATCGATGCCGGCCTGCTGATCGAGAACGCCGAGAGCGGCAAGCGCTACGACCGCTTCCGCGACCGGGTGATGTTCCCGATACGTGACAGCCGCGGGCGCATCATCGCCTTCGGTGGCCGGGTGCTCGGCGACGACAAGCCCAAGTACCTGAACTCCCCGGAAACCCCGGTGTTCCACAAGGGACAGGAGCTGTACGGGCTGTACGAGGCGCGCAAGCACAACCGCAACCTCGACGAGATCATCGTCGTCGAGGGCTACATGGACGTCATTGCCCTGGCCCAGCAAGGCCTGCGCAATGCCGTGGCCACCCTTGGCACCGCCACCAGCGAAGAGCATCTCAAGCGCCTGTTCCGCGTGGTGCCCAGCGTGCTGTTCTGTTTTGACGGCGACCAGGCTGGGCGCAAGGCGGCCTGGCGCGCACTGGAATCGACATTGTCGAACCTGCAGGACGGCCGTCGCGCGCGCTTCCTGTTCCTGCCCGAAGGCGAAGACCCGGACAGCCTGGTGCGTGCCGAAGGTACCGACGCCTTCATGGCCCGTATCAACCAGCACGCCCAACCGCTGGCCGACTACTTCTTCGAGCAACTTGGCGTCGAAGCCGACCCGCGCTCACTGGAAGGCAAGGCGCATATGGCGACCTTGGCCGCACCGTTGATCGAAAAGATCCCCGGCGCCAACCTGCGTCAGCTGATGCGCAACCGCCTGAAGGAAATCACCGGCCTCGACCCGCAGCAGGTCGAGCAGCTGGCGCAGCAAGCGCCGGCGACCAGCAGCATGCCGGACTACGACCCTGGCTACGATTACGACGCCATGGCCAGCTACACCCCCGACTACGGCGACATGCCGCAGCACGACTATGCCCCCGTTCATCAGGAGCAGGCATGGAAACCCAACAAGGGTGGTAGCAAGAAGCCGTGGAGCGACAAACCCTGGGACAAGAACCGCAAGGGCGGCAAGCCCTGGCAGCAACGCGACGAAGCACCTCCCCGCGTGCCTGCACCGGTCGAGCCGCCCACCCTGGCAGCCCTGCGCACCCTGCTGCACCACCCACTGCTGGCAGGCAAGGTGGAAGATGCCAGCCACTTCGCCGACGAAGAACACCTGTACAGCCAGCTGCTGGTGGCGTTGATCGAAGCCGCGCAGAAAAATCCTGGGCTAAGCTCAATGCAGTTGATCGCACGTTGGCATGGCACCGAACAGGGCCGCCTGCTGCGGGCCCTGGCGGAAAAGGAATGGCTTATCGTGGCCGACAACCTTGAACAACAGTTTTTCGACACTATAACTAGCTTGTCCGCCCGCCAACGCGAGCGCAGCCTGGAACAACTGCTCAGGAAATCACGTCAAAGCGAATTGACCAGCGAGGAAAAAACCCAGCTCCTCGCCCTGCTGAGCCGAAATGTTCCCGCACAAACGCCGACCTCATCTGGCGCGTGAGGCCCATGCTCGGGTATAATCCTCGGCTTGTTTTTTGCCCGCCAAGACCTTCAGTGGATAGGGTGTTATGTCCGGAAAAGCGCAACAGCAGTCTCGTATCAAAGAGTTGATCACCCGCGGTCGTGAGCAGGGCTACCTGACTTACGCGGAGGTCAACGACCACCTGCCTGAGGATATTTCAGATCCGGAACAGGTGGAAGACATCATCCGCATGATCAACGACATGGGGATCAACGTATTCGAGAGTGCTCCGGATGCGGATGCCCTTCTGTTGGCGGAAGCCGACACCGATGAAGCCGCGGCCGAAGAAGCCGCTGCTGCATTGGCGGCAGTTGAAACCGATATCGGCCGCACGACCGACCCGGTGCGCATGTACATGCGCGAAATGGGTACTGTCGAGCTGCTGACCCGCGAAGGCGAGATCGAAATCGCCAAGCGTATCGAGGAAGGCATTCGTGAAGTCATGGGCGCTATCGCCCACTTCCCGGGCACTGTCGACTACATTCTCGGCGAATATGATCGCGTCACCACCGAGGGTGGCCGCCTGTCGGACGTCCTCAGCGGTTACATCGACCCTGACGACAACATTGCCGCGCCAACCGAAGAAGTGCCGATCCCAGGCGCCAAGGCTGCAGCGGCGAAGGAAGAGTCCGACGACGACGAAGAAGAATCCGAAAGCGGTGACGACGAGGAAGAGGCCGAGAGCGGCCCAGACCCGGTAGTCGCAGCCCAACGCTTCGGTGCGGTATCCGATCAGCTTCAGGCGACCTCCAAGGTCCTGAAGAAAAATGGTCGTAACCACAAGGAAAGCATCGAGGCCCTGCAGGCCCTGGCTGACCTGTTCATGCCGATCAAACTGGTACCGAAGCAGTTCGAGGTACTGGTCGAGCGTGTACGTGATGCCCTGAACCGTCTGCGGCAGCAAGAACGCGCCATCATGCAGCTCTGCGTACGTGACGCCCGCATGCCGCGAGCCGACTTCCTGCGCATGTTCCCAAGCAACGAAACCGACCAGACCTGGAGCGGTGACCTGGCCAAGCGCAACACCAAGTGGGCTGCCGCCCTGGGTGAAAAGAACGCTGCCATCGTCGCTTGCCAACAGAAGCTGATCGACCTTGAGACCGAAACCGGCCTGACCGTTGCCGAGATCAAGGAAATCAACCGTCGCATGTCGATCGGTGAAGCCAAGGCCCGCCGCGCCAAGAAAGAAATGGTCGAGGCGAACCTGCGTCTGGTGATTTCCATCGCCAAGAAGTACACCAACCGTGGCCTGCAGTTCCTCGACCTGATCCAGGAAGGCAACATCGGTCTGATGAAAGCGGTGGACAAGTTCGAATACCGTCGCGGCTACAAGTTCTCGACCTATGCCACCTGGTGGATCCGTCAGGCGATCACCCGTTCGATCGCCGACCAGGCACGCACCATCCGGATTCCGGTGCACATGATCGAGACGATCAACAAGCTCAACCGTATTTCCCGCCAAATGCTGCAGGAAATGGGTCGCGAACCGACTCCGGAAGAGCTGGGCGAGCGCATGGAAATGCCTGAGGACAAAATCCGCAAGGTACTGAAGATCGCCAAAGAGCCGATCTCCATGGAAACCCCGATCGGTGACGACGAAGATTCGCACCTGGGCGACTTCATCGAGGACTCGACCATGCAGTCCCCGATCGACGTAGCCACGGTCGAAAGCCTCAAGGAAGCCACCCGTGACGTGCTCTCGGGCCTGACCGCACGTGAAGCCAAGGTGCTGCGCATGCGTTTCGGTATCGACATGAACACCGACCACACCCTCGAAGAGGTGGGCAAGCAGTTTGACGTAACGCGTGAGCGGATCCGTCAGATCGAAGCGAAGGCGTTGCGCAAGCTGCGCCACCCGACTCGCAGCGAGCACCTGCGCTCCTTCCTCGACGAGTGATGACAAAACCCCGGCCCAGGCCGGGGTTTTTCTTTACTGGCCCGAGACATAAAGCCCGCCTTCCGTTGCACACCTGCAGCAATGCCCGTCTACACTCGACTTCAGACCACCTGAGTGCGAGGCTGCCATGTCCTTGAAGCCGGCCATTCTGTTGCTGATCCTGATTTTGTGGAACACAACGGCCGGCGCCCTGACCCTGACAGATGAGGAGAACGCCTGGCTGGCTGCCCACCCGCAGCTGAAACTGGGTGTAGACGCCTCTTGGCCACCGTTCGAGTTTCGCGACCAGGAGGGCCGGTACCAGGGATTGGCCGCCGACTACATCGCCATGATCCAGCAGCGCCTGGGCGTGACGTTCAAACCGGTCGAACCCAGCAGCTGGACCGAGGTACTGGCGCAAGCGCGGGAAAGCCGTATCGACCTGCTGCCCGGCATCATGTCCACCCCCGAACGCCAGGGCTTCCTGGCTTTCACTCGCCCGTACCTCGACTTCCCCATTGTCATCCTCGCGCACAAAGGCGGCGCACAACCGCGCAAGCTGGCTGACCTGTACGGCCTGAAAATTGCCGTGGTCGAGAACTACGCCCCGCACGAGTTGCTGCGTACCCACCACCCGGACCTCAACCTGGTTGCCCTGCCAAACGTCAGCTCCACGCTGCAAGCCCTGGCCACCGACCAAGTGGATGCCGTGGTCGGCGACCTCGCTTCCAGTATCTGGAGCCTGCGCCAACTCAAGCTCGACGGCCTCTACGTCAGCGGCGAAACGCCCTACCGCTACCAGTTGGCGATGGCCGTTCCCCGCGACAAGAGCGTGCTGGTCGGCATCCTCGACAAAGTGATGGCCGACATGAGCAGCAGCGAAATCAGCCAGATCCAGCAGCACTGGGTGGGCAATGTGGTCGACCAGCGGATGTTCTGGTCCGACCTGCTGGTGTATGGCCTGCCAACGGTGCTGTTGCTGATGGCTGTGCTGGCAGTGGTCATTCGCATCAACCGCCGGCTCAGCTCGGAAATTTCCCGGCGCATCGCCCTTGAGCAAGAACTGCGCAGCAGCGAGTACCACTACCGCGGCCTGGTCGAGAGCCTGTCAGCCATCGCCTGGGAAGCCGATGCCAACGACTTCACCTACAGCTACGTTTCACCCCATGCCGAAGATCTGCTCGGCTACCCATTGAGTGACTGGCTCAGGCCCGGTTTCTGGCGCAGTATCCTGCACCCGGAGGACGCGCTCTGGGCCCAGGCCTACTGCGACAGCGAGACCGCAGCGGGGCGCGACCACAGCCTGGACTACCGGGTGATCCGGGCTGACGGTCAGCCCCTCTGGATACGCAACATCGTCAGTATGATCGAGCACGGCCACCAGCCAGTGATGCGCGGGCTGATGATCGACATCAGCGAAACCAAGCGCACGGAGGATGCCCTGCGTCTGTCCGAACAGAAGTTCGCCTCGGTATTCCAGCAGTGCCCCGATATCTTGCTGATCGCTCGCCACAGCGATGGCTGCCTGCTGGAGGTGAACGAGGCTTTCGAAGAGCAGATCGGACTGCCCCCAGACCAGGTCATAGGCCGCACTGCCACCGACCTTGACCTGTGGGGCGTAGAGGGCAGTGGCCCGCTCCTGCTTCAAAGGTTGCACCAAGGGGGTGTCCGTAACCTGGAAATGAGCTTCCGCCGCAGCAACGGCCAACTGTTCACCGGCCTGACTTCGGCTGAAACCTTCGAACTGGACGGCACACCCGCGCTGGTAGTGGCGGTACGTGACATCAGCCAGCTCAAGGAGACCCAGCAGCAGCTGCAAACTTCTGAAGAAAAGTTCGCAAAGGCCTTCCACGCTTCGCCCGACGGCCTGCTGCTGTCGCGCCAGAGCGACGGTTTGCTGCTGGAGGTGAACGAAGGCTTCTGCCGCCTCACCGGCTACGACCTCAACCCAACCATCGACCAGACCTCGCTGGACCTGGGTATCTGGGTCGACCTCAACGAGCGCAAACGCCTGGTCGACCAGCTCAACCGTGATGGCTTCGTGCGCGACTTCACCTGCCATATCCGCCGCAGCGACGGGCAGATCCGACTGTGCGAGCTGTCCGCCCGGCCCCTGCCGATTACTGGCGTCGACTGCATGCTGACCATCGCCCGCGACATCACCGAGCGTCACCTGATGCAAGAAAAACTGCAGCTGGCCGCCACTGTGTTCGAGAACACTGCCGAAGGGGTGCTGATTACCGACATTGACCAGCGCATCAGTGCCGTCAACCGCGCCTTCAGCGAAATCACCGGCTACAGCGAGATCGAGGCCCTCGGCCAGACCCCGCGCCTGCTCGCCTCTGGCCAGCACGACAGCGCTTTCTATCTGGCCATGTGGCACCAGCTTACCGCCGAGGGCCACTGGCAGGGCGAAATCTACAACAAGCGCAAGAACGGCGAACTTTACCCAAGCTGGCTGACCATCAGCGCCGTGCGCAACAGCGACCGCGAGATCACCCACTTCGTGGCGGTTTTTGCAGACATCTCCAGCATCAAGCACGCCCAGGCCAAACTCGACTATCAGGCCCACCACGATCCGCTGACCGGCCTGCCCAATCGCACCTTGTTCGAAAACCGGCTGCAGGGTGTACTCACCTGCGCGCAGGTGTCCAACCGCCAAGGCGCAGTGCTGTTCCTGGACCTCGACCGCTTCAAGCACATCAACGACAGCCTTGGCCACCCGGTCGGCGACCTGCTGCTCAAGGGCATCGCCCAGCGTCTGAAAGAGCAGGTACGCGACGTTGACACCGTAGCCCGCCTGGGTGGCGACGAATTCATCATTCTGCTGCCCGGCTTGCACAAGCCCAGTGACGCCAGCACTATCGCCAACAAACTACTGGCCTGCTTCAACGCACCGTTCCAGGCCGGCGAGCATGAGTTTTTCACCAGCGCCAGCATCGGCATCAGTCTTTACCCACAGGATGGCACTGACGTCTCCACACTGATCCGCAACGCCGACGCCGCCATGTACCGCTCCAAAGCCAAAGGCCGCAACCGCGTAGAAGCCTACACCCGCGACCTCACCGCCCAGGCCAGCGAGCGCATCGCCCTGGAGCATGAGCTGCGCCGGGCCGTCGAACGCAACGAAATGAGCCTGTGCTTCCAGCCCAAGCTCAGCCTGAAGACCCAGAGCCTGGTGGGCGCCGAAGCGCTGATCCGCTGGAGCCACCCGACCTTTGGTGAGGTACCGCCGGAACACTTCATCCACTTGGCGGAAGAAAATGGCACCATCCTGCAGCTCGGCGACTGGGTACTGGAGCAAGCCTGCCGGCAGATGCAGGCCTGGAAGCAGCACTACGAACCCTTCGGCCCGCTGTCGATCAACCTTGCCGGCGCCCAGCTGCGCCACCCACACCTGGCACGGCGCATCGAACAACTGCTCAAGCACCATCAGTTGAAGGCTGGTGACCTGCAGCTGGAAATCACCGAAAACTTCATCATGAGCCAGGCAGAAGAGGCCCTGGCGGTGCTGTACCAACTGAAGAAACTCGGCGTACAACTGGCCATCGATGACTTCGGCACCGGCTATTCCTCGCTCAGCTACCTCAAGCGCCTGCCGCTGGACATCCTCAAGATCGACAAGTCGTTCATCCGCGGCCTGCCCGACGATCCACACGACGCCGCCATTGCCCGGGCGATCATTGCCCTGGGCCGCAGCATGCAGTTGACCATCATTGCCGAAGGCGTGGAGAACCAGGCCCAGCAACGTTTTCTGGCGGCCGAGGGCTGCGAGCAGATCCAGGGCTACATCGTCAGCCTCCCGCTACCGCCAGAGGAATTCGCGGCCGCGTTTCTTCGCATAGCACTATCGGATCTTTCAGATGGCACAGGTGCGAAACCCTCGTTATAATCCGCCCACTTACTGAGGGCCTATAGCTCAGTCGGTTAGAGCAGAGGACTCATAATCCTTTGGTCCACGGTTCGAGTCCGTGTGGGCCCACCAGATACGACAAAGCCGCGCGATTGCGCGGCTTTTTTGTGCCTGACATCAATCTGCCCCGCAAATCACCAAGGCATCTTCCACCTTGCAATTGTGGAGTAGCCCATCGTAGCCCCAATAATTAGACGGTAGCGGCCCACTCCCCACCGAACTGCCGTCCTCTTCATACACGTTGATGACAGCGTTCCACAAACTGGTACGAGGCGTTTCGCCTGCGGGGTCCAGGCAGAGGATGTGCGTCAACTGGAAACCTTCTCCATCTTCATAACCTTGGTAACCAACAGCCATCATCCAGTGCCCACCTCCCCCACTGAAGCGAACACCAACAATAGGAGCGCACTGACTATCAATGGCACGTGCCACCTGCTCTACGATTTCTTTTTTGCTGCCACTCACATATTCAGCACCCACACCTATCCCGCTGAAGCAGTCGACAAGCCGAATCATGTCTTTATGATCGGTGCCCCCGGATACCAGCGCACCTAGATTGCGGATTTCACTCCGGAACCGGCCTTCTCGACTGTTGCCGTGCCACTGGTGCATCTCTGTGGCTTCGTCGTATCGCATGACGCCCAGGGTGATAAGCGCCATGACTACACTGTAGGGCCCGCAAGCACCATCCAGCCCGCCTTGGCGCAGATGCACCTGCTGGTTGTCATCGAACGCACAGGTGACCGGTCCATCGGGCGAAACAATCAACCATGGGCTTACCATCATCTTGTTCATTGCGGATCCTTGTTCGAGGGAGCTCCCGGGGGTAGCGGCGGGAAAGGTATCAATAAGCCACCACAGCGTCCAGGCGCCAGCAGCACAGCCGTCCGCTTGGCTAGCCAGAGCCAGATGAACCCATAAGAACCCTCCCAGCCTGCTCCACCACCCCTCTGCCAACGTCCGCAAATGTACCGCTGTTGGTTAATCCCCTCCCGGACGCATCTCGACCTGCCGTGGGTTGTAGAAGGTCATGCCAGGCGGAATATCCCGCGTAACCAACGACATCGCGCCAATCACCACGTCATCGCCAATGTCGATGCGATCAGCAACGATGCAACTGTTGGCGCCCATGCTCACGTTGTCACCAATGCGCACTGCGTAATCCTGCAACCCCAGGGTCTTGATGCCGATCGAGCAGTTCTGCCGGATGAAGAAATTGCGCCCGATGCTGACGTACCGGGTAATCACCACCCCCGGCAGGTGCGCGATGCGCAGGCCAGGAGCAATCTGGGCGCCGATGTCGATGTCCACCCCATACTTGAGGTTGAGCCGCTGTTGCATGCGCCGGGCGTGACGCCGGGCAAGGCCGCCGCGGGCGTCGAGGTACTGGGCCAGGCGATAGGCGAAGAGGAAACGCAGTTTGTTGTCCTTGCATGCGCGGCGCAGCACGTTGAACAGCAGGCTGATAGGGCGTCCGGGCCTTTTCTTGTTGGAGACTTCCAGTCGCCAGCATTCGAGCAGGTGGTCGAGGTTCACGCTGAGGTTCCCGTTGAACTAGCACTTCATCATGCCGAATTAGTGTCGAAGACGCAGCCTTCGGACATGCGCGGCCGTTCTAACCCAAAGTGCCAAGCCGACGCCGTCAACGGTGATCGACTGTACCTGGCCTTGCCCTGATTGGCACAGGCTGGCTAGGCTAGCGGGCCAACCGTAGAGACTCGCCATGTCGGACTCCCGCTCCATTACGCTGGATGAAATCGATCGCCAGCTGATCGCCCTGCTGCAGATCAACGCCCGCGAAAGCGTCGCCACCCTCGCCCGCCAGCTGGGCATCGCTCGCACCACCGTCAATTCGCGCCTGGAGCGCCTGGAGAAGAACAAGGTTATCTCCGGCTATGGCGTACGCCTGGGCCAGAGTGTGATAGGCGGCGGGTTGCAGGCGTATGTCGGGATCAAGGTGCAGCCACGCTCCGGCAAGGACGTGGTGCGGCGCCTGAGTGCCATGGGCCAGGTGCAGCAGCTGTGTGCGGTAAGCGGCGAATTCGACTATGTGGCCTGGCTGCGTACGGACTCGCCCGAGCAGCTGGATCAGTTGCTCGACCAGATTGGCAGTGTCGACGGGGTGGAGAAAACCACCACGTCGATCATTCTCAGCAGCAAGGTGGACCGTGGACAGCCGCTTTGAACGGACTGGCGCTCGGGTGGGGTTATCGATGAGGCCGGTTGTAGGAGCGGGTTTACCCGCGAATAGGGCAGAGAATCTACCGACGCATTCGCGGGTGAACCCGTTCCTACAAAGGGCCAGGGCGGTTTTTGAATTACTTCGATCGCCTGCCTCGTCTTAATGAACATAAGCTTAATCATTACGACGAAACTAACTACATTCAGACAACACTCTGCACCTTAATAACGAACACCTCACTCCCTAAAATGACTGCCGGGCATCTCCTATACTCAGGCTCCGCTCCTCGCGCAGCCTCTCTGGCAAGGTCATTTCATGAACAAGAAGAACCGCCACCCCGCCGACGGCAAGAAGCCGATCACCATTTTCGGCCCGGACTTCCCTTTTGCGTTCGACGACTGGCTGGAACACCCGGCAGGCCTGGGCAGCATTCCGGCTGAGCGCCATGGGGAAGAGGTGGCCATTGTCGGTGCCGGTATCGCCGGCCTGGTAGCGGCCTACGAGCTGATGAAGCTGGGCCTCAAGCCGGTGGTGTACGAGGCTTCCAAGCTGGGCGGCCGGCTGCGCTCGCAAGCCTTCAATGGCACTGACGGGATCGTTGCCGAGCTGGGTGGCATGCGCTTCCCGGTGTCGTCCACCGCCTTCTACCACTACGTCGACAAGCTGGGCCTGGAAACCAAGCCCTTCCCCAACCCGCTGACCCCGGCTTCGGGCAGCACGGTGATCGACCTGGAAGGCCAGACCTACTACGCCGAGAAGCCCACCGACCTGCCACAACTGTTTCATGAGGTAGCCGACGCCTGGGCCGATGCGCTGGAGAGCGGTGCGCAGTTCGCCGATATCCAGCAGGCCATCCGCGACCGTGATGTACCGCGCCTGAAGGAACTTTGGAACAAGCTGGTGCCGCTGTGGGACGACCGCACCTTCTACGACTTCGTCGCCACCTCGCGCTCTTTTGCCAAGCTGAGCTTCCAGCACCGCGAAGTGTTCGGCCAGGTCGGTTTCGGCACCGGCGGTTGGGACTCGGACTTCCCCAACTCGATGCTGGAAATCTTCCGCGTGGTGATGACCAACTGCGACGACCACCAGCACCTGGTGGTCGGGGGCGTGGAACAAGTGCCACAAGGCATCTGGCGCCACGTACCGGAACGCTGCGTGCATTGGCCAGAGGGCACCAGCCTGAGCACGCTGCATGGCGGCGCACCACGTACCGGGGTCAAGCGCATTGCCCGCGCCGCCGATGGCCGCTTGGCGGTCACCGACAACTGGGGCGACACCCGCCACTACAGCGCAGTACTCGCCACCTGCCAGACCTGGTTGCTGACCACCCAGATCGACTGCGAAGAATCGCTGTTCTCGCAAAAGATGTGGATGGCCCTGGACCGTACCCGCTACATGCAGTCGTCGAAAACCTTCGTCATGGTCGACCGCCCGTTCTGGAAGGACAAGGACCCGGAAACCGGCCGTGACCTGCTGAGCATGACCCTCACCGATCGCCTCACCCGCGGCACTTACCTGTTCGACAACGGCAACGACAAGCCCGGGGTGATCTGCCTGTCATACTCGTGGATGAGCGACGCGCTGAAGATGCTGCCGCACCCGGTGGAGAAGCGCGTACAACTGGCCCTGGATGCGCTGAAGAAGATCTACCCGAAGACCGATATCGCCGGCCACATCATCGGCGACCCGATCACGGTTTCCTGGGAGGCCGACCCGTACTTCCTCGGCGCCTTCAAAGGCGCGCTTCCGGGCCATTACCGCTACAACCAGCGCATGTACGCGCACTTCATGCAGCAGGACATGCCGGCAGAGCAGCGCGGTATCTTCATTGCCGGTGACGACGTGTCATGGACCCCCGCCTGGGTTGAAGGCGCGGTGCAGACGTCGCTGAATGCAGTGTGGGGTATCATGAACCACTTTGGTGGCCACACCCACCCCGACAACCCGGGCCCGGGCGATGTGTTCAACGAAATCGGCCCGATCGCCCTGGCGGATTGAGACAAGGAGGCACCATGCGCATCGCTCTGTACCAGGGCGCACCCAAGCCACTGGATGTGCCCGGCAACCTGCAACGGCTGCGCCACCAGGCGCAGCTGGCAGCCGAACGCGGCGCACAGTTGCTGGTGTGCCCGGAAATGTTCCTGACCGGCTACAACATCGGCCTGGCCCAGGTCGAGCGCATGGCCGAGGCCGCCGATGGCCCGGCAGCCATGACCGTGGTAGAGATCGCCCAGGCGCACCGCATCGCCATTGTCTATGGCTACCCGGAGCGCGGCGACGACGGGGCGATCTACAACAGCGTGCAGTTGATCGATGCGCATGGCCGCAGCCTGAGCAATTACCGCAAGACGCACCTGTTCGGTGAACTGGACCGCTCGATGTTCAGCCCAGGTGCCGACCACTTCCCGGTGGTGGAACTGGAAGGCTGGAAGGTTGGCCTGCTGATCTGCTACGACATCGAGTTCCCGGAGAACGCCCGACGCCTGGCGCTGGATGGCGCCGAGCTGATCCTGGTGCCGACGGCGAACATGACGCCGTACGACTTTACCTGCCAGGTGACCGTGAGAGCGAGGGCACAGGAAAACCAGTGCTACCTGGTATATGCCAACTACTGCGGTGCGGAAGACGAGATCGAGTATTGCGGGCAGAGCAGCATCATCGGCCCGGATGGCAGCTTGCTGGCCATGGCCGGGCGGGATGAGTGCCAGTTGTTGGCAGAGCTTGAACATGAGCGGGTGGTGCAGGGGCGCACGGCGTTTCCCTACCTGACCGATTTGCGCCAGGAGCTGCACCTGCGTAAAGGCTGACAAGGGCCGCTATGCGGCCCATTCGCGGGCACGCCCGCTCCCACGGGGTCTGCGCTGCCTTTCATACCGGCGCCCTACCCGCGAAAAGGCCGGGCCTGCGAACAAATCGGTTAGCATGGAGCGCAGCCACCGGAGCCCCCATGCCTGACGCCATCCGCCACCTCACCCTCGCCAACGGCTTGCAACTGACCCTGCGCCACGCCCCGCGCCTCAAGCGCTCGGCCGCCGCACTGCGGGTGCACGCGGGCAGCCACGACGCGCCTGCCAAATGGCCCGGTCTGGCGCACTTCCTCGAACACCTGTTCTTCCTCGGTACCCCGCGCTTCCCGCTGGAAGACGGCCTGATGCGCTACGTGCAAGCCCTGGGCGGTCAGGTCAACGCCAGCACCCGGGAACGCGCCACCGACTTTTTCTTCGAGGTGCCCCCCAACACGCTCGGTGGCGGTCTCGAGCGCCTGTGCCAAATGCTGGCAGAACCGGATCTGGGCATCGAACGCCAACGCCGTGAGCGCGAAGTGATCCATGCCGAATTCATCGCCTGGTCGCGCAATCCATCGGCCCAACAGCAGTTCGCCTTGCTGCAGTCAGTGTCAGCCAAGCATCCACTGGGCGCTTTTCATGCTGGCAATCGATACACCCTGGCCTTGCACGATGCGGCCTTCCAGCAAGCGCTTGCGGGCTTTCATCAGCGCTTCTACCAAGGCGGCCAGATCTGCCTGAGCCTTTGCGGTCCGCAGCCGCTGGATGAACTTGAACGCCTTGCCCGGCAGCATGCCGAACTGTTCGCCGCAGGTGAGCGCGTGCCGCAAATGCTGCCGCCGCCACTGCCAGCAATGGCTAGCGCTTTGACCTTCACGCACCATAGCCTCCCCAACGGTGCCGAGCACGCCCTGGAACTGCTGATCGCTTACCTGGAGGACAGCCGCCCAGGTACCTGGCTGGGCGCGCTTCGCGAGCGTGGCTGGCTACAACGTTTCACGGCCGAAAGGCTGTATGCGTTCGCCGGTCAGCTGCTGTGGCACCTTGACCTGAAGCTCAGTGCCGACGCTTGCCCGGACGAAGCCAGCGCCCTGCTGCAAGGTTGGTTCAGGTTCATCCGCCAGGCCGACCGCGAACAGTTGAACCACCAATTCGGCCTGTTGCAGCACAGCCGTGCGCACAGTGCCAGCGCGCTCGAGCTGGCACGCCGGGACAGCACAGGCCAGCCGTTCGCCAAGCTGGATGCCCAAGGGTTGCGGGCGCTTGGCGCCCTGCTGGAAAGCCTGCCAGGTGGCGACCATGGCGATTGGCAGCTTTTGCCAGTCGACCCATTGCTGAAGGCTGACCTGCCCCATGCCAAGGCGCAGCCGCTGCCGGCAGCGCTGAAGATCAGTGACCAGCTCCCGCCGGCGCGCCAGTACGCTGCGCTGTACCTGCGCTGGCATGTACCTTCGCCTTTGCGCCAGCAGCTACAGCGTGTGCTGGAACTGGCCCTGGCACCACTGCAGGAACGCTGTGACCGCGCCTCCGTGCAACTGCAGTACAGCAGCGCCGGAGAATACTGGCAGTTGCGCTGCGCCGGCCTGCCAGCAGCAGTGCTGCGGGCAGTGGAACAAGCCTTGGCCTTGATGCTCAAGCCACCTGCCAGTTGCTGGCTGCCCGACACGGCGCAGCCCCCGGCCCTGATCCCCATCAGGGCACTGCTCAAGCAACTGCCAGACGCGGTACGGGGTAGCCTGCCCGCAGCGGTGCCTGCCTGCACGCTGACCCAGCAGCAGCTCGACAGCCTGTGGCTGCACACCGAGTGGCATGGCATGGCTGCAGGTTTCGAGGATACCGCGCTAAACGCCTTGGGCGCCGCGCTGTTGCAGTGCCCTGGGCAAGGCTCGCGGCCGGGGCCCCTGCCGTCATGGGCCAACCACCGCTGGCAGCATGCCCAAGTGCCAGGTAGCGAACATGCCCTGCTGCTGTTCTGCCCGTTGCCGGTGGCAAAAGAGGCCGCAGGCCGCCTGTTAGTCCAATTGCTGCAAGGGCCGGTTTACCAGCGCCTGCGGGTAGACTTGCAACTCGGCTACGCGGTGTTCAGCGCCTTTCGTCAGGTCGAGGGGGTCGGTGGGCTGCTGTTCGGTGTGCAGTCCCCCAACACCGGTCAGGCACAGGTGCTCGACCACCTGCTCAGCCTGCTGCGCCAAGGCGTCACCCTTGACCCGGCCGCTCGCCAGGCGTTGGCCGGGCAATTCGACGAACCCGCCATGGCCAATGCCGATGTCGCCGAATGGGCGTGGCAGACACACTTGGGCACACAAGCCGATAGGCTGGATGTACTGCGCAGGTCTATCCTGACTACGCGGCAGACGGATCTGGACCACCTGCTGAGCGACCTGCTCGACCCAGGTTCCGCTTGGCTATGTTTGGCCAACGCTGCCGCGCCAGACACTTCCTGGCAGGGCGAAAATCGATGATTATTACGCGAACTGCAACGGCGCTTCTCGAATAATTAACCTTCCGGTTCAAATTTTTCTTGTAAGATAGCGCAATCCCGTTTTCACGGAACTGCCAACGCATGGCGGTACCCAAGTAGTAGCTGAACAACCCAACCCTCATTCGGAAGGAGTAATTCCATGTGGACCAAACCTGCATACACTGACCTGCGTATCGGCTTCGAAGTCACCATGTACTTCGCTAACCGCTAAGCCGGGCTTAGGGTTTCACGCCTCGGCCTGCCGGGGCGTTTTCGTTTTTCAGATCCGGTTTCTGCATAGAGAGTGGCCATGTACATCCAGGTTCTCGGCTCCGCCGCCGGTGGCGGGTTCCCGCAGTGGAACTGCAACTGCGTCAACTGCAAGGGCTACCGTGATGGCACCCTGAAAGCCACGGCGCGCACCCAGTCATCCATCGCCCTGTCCGACGACGGTGTGCACTGGATATTGTGCAATGCCTCGCCCGACATCCGCGCCCAACTGCAGGCCTTTGCGCCGATGCAGCCGGCCCGGGCACTGCGCGACACTGGTATCAACGCCATCGTCCTGCTGGACAGCCAGATCGACCACACCACCGGCCTGCTGAGCCTGCGCGAAGGCTGCCCGCATCAGGTGTGGTGCACGGACATGGTCCACCAGGACCTGACCACCGGTTTCCCGCTGTTCAACATGCTCAGCCACTGGAACGGTGGCTTGCAGTGGAACCGTATCGAGCTGGAAGGCAGCTTCGTGATCGACGCCTGCCCCAACCTCAAGTTCACCCCCTTCCCCCTGCGCAGCGCCGCGCCGCCCTACTCCCCGCACCGCTTCGACCCGCACCCGGGCGATAACCTGGGTTTGATGGTCGAAGACACCCGCACCGGCGGCAAGCTGTTCTACGCCCCGGGCCTGGGGCAGGTAGACGAAAAGCTGCTGGCGATGATGCACGGTGCCGACTGCCTGCTGGTCGACGGCACCCTGTGGGAAGACGACGAAATGCAGCGCCGTGGCGTGGGCACCCGCACCGGCCGCGAGATGGGTCACCTGGCCCAGAACGGCCCTGGCGGCATGCTGGAAGTGCTCGACGGCTTCCCGCGCCAGCGCAAGGTACTTATCCACATCAACAACACCAACCCGATTCTCGACGAAGACTCACCCGAGCGCGCCGAAGTCCTGCGCCGGGGCGTCGAAGTTGCCTTCGATGGCATGAGCATCGCGTTGTAAAAAAGTCTGTGAGGCGACACCAGACCCTGTGGGAGCGGGCATGCCCGCGAAAAAGCCAACACGGTCCATGGCACCGGCTTCGCCGGTGTTCTCGGGCACGCCCGCTCCCACAAGGGAGAGGGATGTGCCAGGCCAGATAATCGTTCTACAGGAGCCAGCCGAATGAGCGACGCACTGCCAATGTCCCCTGCCGAATTCGAGCAGGCCCTGCGCGCCAAGGGCGCCTATTACCACATCCATCACCCGTACCACGTGGCGATGTACCAGGGGCGCGCCACCCGCGAGCAGATCCAGGGCTGGGTAGCCAACCGCTTCTACTACCAGGTCAACATCCCGATGAAGGATGCCGCGATCCTGGCCAACTGCCCGGACCGCGAAGTCCGCCGCGAGTGGATCCAGCGCCTGCTCGACCACGATGGTGCTCCCGGCGAGGATGGCGGCATCGAAGCTTGGCTGCGCCTGGGCCAGGCTGTCGGGCTGGACCCGGACCAATTGCGCTCGCAAGAGCTGGTATTGCCTGGCGTGCGCTTTGCCGTGGACGCCTACGTCAACTTCGCCCGCCGCGCCAGCTGGCAGGAAGCCGCCAGCAGCTCGCTGACCGAGCTGTTCGCCCCACAAATCCACCAGTCACGCCTGGACAGCTGGCCGCAACACTACCCGTGGATCGACCCCGCCGGCTATGAGTATTTCCGTACCCGCCTGGGCCAGGCTCGACGCGATGTGGAACACGGCCTGGCGATTACCCTGCAGCACTACACCACCCGTGCGGGCCAGGAGCGTATGCTGGAGATACTGCAGTTCAAGCTGGATATCCTCTGGAGTATGCTCGATGCCATGAGCATGGCCTACGAACTGAACCGCCCACCCTATCACTCCGTCACCCAGGAACGGGTGTGGCACAAGGGAATCACCCTATGAGTTTCGACCGTAACCAAGTGCCGAACTGGCGCCCCGGCTACCGCTTCCAGTACGAGCCGGCGCAAAAGGGCCATGTGTTGCTGTACCCCGAAGGCATGATCAAGCTCAACGACAGCGCGAGCCTGATCGGTGGCCTGATCGACGGCCAGCGTGACGTGGCAGCCATCATCAGCGAACTCGAACAGCAATTCCCCGATGTCCCGGAAGTGGCCGATGACATCGAGCAGTTCATGGAGGTGGCCCGTGCCGAACACTGGATCGTCCTCGCCTGAGTTGCCACCTACGCCCGAGGTCGGCCTGCCGCTGTGGCTGCTGGCCGAGCTAACCTACCGCTGCCCGCTGCAGTGCCCGTATTGCTCCAACCCGCTGGACTTCGCCGCCCAGGGCCAGGAGCTGAGCACCGAACAGTGGTTCAAGGTCATGGCTGAAGCGCGGGAAATGGGTGCCGCACAAATCGGCTTTTCCGGCGGTGAACCGCTGGTACGCCAGGACCTTGCCCAGCTGATCGCAGAGGCCCGCCGCCTGGGTTACTACACCAACCTGATCACTTCGGGCATCGGCCTGACCGAGGCGCGCATCGCCGACTTCAAAAAGGCTGGCCTGGACCATATCCAGATCAGCTTCCAGGCCAGCGACGAGCAGGTGAACAACCTGCTGGCCGGCTCGAAAAAGGCTTTTGCACAGAAGCTGGAAATGGCCCGCGCGGTAAAAGCCCATGGCTACCCGATGGTGCTCAACTTCGTCACCCATCGGCACAACATCGACAAGATCGACCGCATCATCGAGTTGTGCATTGCCCTTGAGGCCGACTTTGTCGAACTCGCCACGTGCCAGTTCTATGGCTGGGCGCACCTCAACCGCCTTGGTCTGCTGCCAACCCGCGCGCAGCTCGAGCGGGCAGAACGTATCACCAACGAATACCGGGACAAGCTCAAGGCCGAGGGCAACCCGTGCAAGCTGATTTTCGTTACCCCTGACTACTACGAAGAGCGCCCCAAGGCCTGCATGAACGGCTGGGGCAACCTGTTCCTCACCATCACCCCGGACGGTACCGCCTTGCCCTGCCACGGCGCCCGCCAGCTGCCCGTGCAGTTTCCGAATGTACGCGACCACGACTTGCACCATATCTGGTATGAGTCGTTCGGTTTCAACCGCTTCCGCGGCTATGAGTGGATGCGCGAACCTTGCCGCTCCTGCGACGAGAAAGAAAAAGACTTCGGCGGCTGTCGCTGCCAGGCCTTCATGCTGACCGGCGATGCCAGCAACGCAGACCCGGTGTGCGCCAAATCGACCGAGCACGGCATCATCCTCAAGGCCCGCGAGGAGGCAGAAACCGCCCAGCTCGCGATCGAACAGATGACCTTCCGCAATGATCGAAACTCCCGTGTCATCGCCCGCGGCTGAGTTCAGCGCGGCCCAGGCGGTTGCCGCCGGCACCGACTTCGCCGAACTCAAGGTCAGTGCCGACGGGCTGTTCTGGAACGAATTCCGCCCGGCCGATGGAGCGTGCCGTATCTGGCACTGGCTGCACTACCAGGCCCGTTGCCTGACCCCGGACGGCTTCAGCGTACGCAGCCGGGTTTATGAGTACGGCGGCGGCAGCTTCTGCCTGGGTGGCGACGGGCTGGTGTTCGTCAACGAAAAGGACCAGCAGGTCTACACCCAGCCGCTGGACGATTCGCTACCGCGTGCGCTGACCCAGGATGCCAGCTGCCGCTATGGCGATGTGCAGTGGCACAACGGCCAGGTGCTGGCCGTCGAAGAGCGCCATGCCGAGCAGGTAGAGCACCGCCTGGTCGCTTTGGGTGACAGCAGCCGCGAGGTGCTCGCCGAGGGCGCCGACTTCTATGCCTCGCCTGCTGTCAGTGCCGATGGACAGCGCCTGGCGTGGATCGAATGGGACCGCCCGGCGCAGCCCTGGACCGTCACCCGGCTGATGTATCGCGCGCGCGATGCCAGCGGCCACTGGGGGCCGGCGCAATGTGTAGCCGCCGCAGAAGAATCGCTGCAACAACCACGCTTCGATGCCGAAGGTCGGCTCTACTGCCTGTCCGACCGCAATGGTTTCTGGCAACCCTGGGGTGAGGTCGATGGCCAATGGCAGGCGTTGCCTGCCGCACCGGCAGACCATGCTGCTGCGCCTTGGCAATTGGGCACCTGTACCTGGTTGGCACTGGGCCCGCAAAGCTACCTGGCCAGCTGGTTCGAAGACGGCTTCGGGCAATTGGGGCTGCGTGGTGAAGATGGCCGTATGGAGCGTTTCGCCAGTGCCTACACACGCTTTCGCAGCCTGGCCATGGACAGCGAACACCTGTATGCCATCGCCGCGTCGCCCATCAGCCCCCCGGCAGTCATTGCCATTGACCGCAGCAACCATGAAGTACGCGTGCTGGCCGGTGGTGCCGAAATGCTGCCGGCAGGGCAAATCAGCCTGCCGCAGCCGATCCATTACGACAGTGGCGGCGAGCAGGCCCATGGTTTCTTCTACCCGCCAGCGCAGCCGCAAGGCGCCGCACCGCTGGTGGTGTTCATCCACGGCGGGCCAACCTCAGCCTGTTATCCCGTGCTCGACCCGCGTATCCAGTATTGGACCCAGCGCGGCTTTGCCGTGGCCGACCTCAACTACCGGGGCAGCACCGGCTATGGTCGGGAATACCGCCAGGCACTGCACCAGCGCTGGGGCGAGAGCGATGTGGCCGATGCCTGCGCGGTAGTCGAATACCTGGCAGCTCAGGGCGTGGTCGACAAACGCAAGGCGTTCATCCGCGGCGGCAGCGCCGGGGGCTACACCACCCTGTGCGCTTTGGCGTTCCAAGACGTGTTTCGCGCCGGCGCCAGCCTGTACGGGGTCAGCGACCCGATAGCCCTGGGCCGTGCCACCCACAAGTTCGAGGGTGATTATCTGGACTGGTTGATCGGCGACCCGCAGCGGGACGCTGACCGCTATCGCCAGCGCACGCCGCTGCTGCATGCAGAGCGCATCAAGGTGCCGGTGATTTTCTTCCAGGGTGAGCTGGATGCAGTGGTGGTGCCGGAACAGACGCGGTCCATGCTGGCAGCGTTGCAGGCCAACGGGATCGACGCTGAAGGGCACTTTTATGCGGGAGAGCGGCATGGGTTCCGCAAGGCGGAGAACCTGGCGCATGCCTTGGAAGAAGAGTGGAAATTTTATTGCCGGGTGTTGGTGCAATAGTTCCAGGCGCCCCCGCAGGAGCAACCTTGTGATGCTCCTGCGGGGCCAATCTCTGCCTGTATCAACGCTTGGCGATGATATACACCGCATGCACGATCCCCGGAATGTAACCCAGCAGGGTCAGCAGGATATTAAGCCAGAACGCCCCACCAAACCCGACCTGCAGGAACACCCCCAGCGGCGGCAGGATGATGGCGATGATGATGCGGATAAAGTCCATGCGAGTCTCTCCTTAAGGGTTACATCAAAGACTAGCTGCCCGCCCTAGAGGTTCCACAGGCAAAAAAAAACGCCCCGGGCCGAATGAAACAGGCCAGGGGCGATGCGCAGGAACGCCAGACGGTTCGTTGAATTCTTTGCCAGGCCGCTACGCCGGCACTTCGCGACGGGCCTGCTGCTGGGCATGCAGGCGGGCGAAAGCGCGCGCCAGGCGCAGCAGCATTTCGTCGATGTTGCCTTTGCTCACCGTCAGCGCCGGTGAAAAGCGCACTACATCCGCTTGCGGCGCGTTGAGCAGCAGGCCTTCGTGCAGGGCCGCAGCCACCAGTTCGCGGGCCAGGTTTTCTTTCAGTTGCAGGGCCCATAGCAGCCCGTGACCGCGCACTTCACCCTGACCATAGCGCCCGGTCAGGCGGCTCAGGCCTTCACGCAGGTGACGACCGTTGTCCTGTACCTGGGCTAAAAAGCCAGGTTCCAGCACGCTGTCCAGCACCGCCAGGCCGGCGGCGCACATCAGCGCGTTGCCGTGATGGCTGCCTTCCAGCTCACCAGGCTCGGCGCAGCATGCCTTGCCCCTTGCCAACAAGGCGGCCAGCGGCACGCCGCCCCCCAGGCCCTTGCCCAAGGTGATGATGTCGGCGCGCACGCCATAGAGCTCCTCGGCCAGCAGCGCACCACAGCGACCAATACCGGTCTGCACCTCATCAAGGATCAGCAGGATGCCCAGTTCGCGGCAGAGCGTTTCCACGCCCTTGAGGTATTCCTGAGTAGCGGGAATAACGCCCGCCTCCCCCTGTATCGGCTCGAGCATGATTGCCACGGTGCGTGAATCCACCTCGGCGTGCAGCGCCGCGAGGTCATTGAACGGCACCTTGCTGAAACCCGGCAGGCCAGGTTCGCAGCGATTGCACGGCAACGGGTCGGACGCGGACAGCGCGCCGAGGCTACGGCCATGGCAGGCTTGGCTGGCAGTAATGATGTGATAGGCGCCGTTGCGGTGCAGTTGGCCCCACTTACGCGCCAGCTTGATCGCCCCTTCACAGGCCTCGGCACCGCTGTTAAGCAGGTAGGCCTGGTCACTGCCGGTACTCTGACACAGCCGGTTGACCAGCCCCAGCAGGCCACGGTTGTGGAAGCCCGAGCCCGGGTTGATCAACGCCTGAGCCTGGTTGCCCAACGCTTTGACCAGCACGCTGGGGCTGTGGCCCAAACTGTTGACCGCACCGCCCTGAGTGAAGTCCAGGTAGGCATGCCCTTCGTTGTCCCACAACCATGAGCCCTGGCCACGCACGAATACCTGCGCTGCACGTTCGGCGCCGGGCATCAGGCGCTCAGGCGACAGCTCAGACGCGTGCGGCACGATCACCGGCGCACGCTTGGGCTCGGCGGCGGCGGCAGGAGCCGAGCGGCGCAGGTTGAACAGGTTCATCAAGGGCTCCAACCAATCACGGTAAAGGGCAGCCACGGTGCGGTCTTGGTGCCGGCACTCGATATTTTGCCTTTCCTATCAAAAGTGTTTTTCATCCGGGGTAACAATCGACCGAATCATCGCTGTAACCCTTTGGAATACGGCGATAGACTAGGCTTCAGCAGGGTTTTCGACCATTTCGTTTTTCCAGCATTTTCGATAAGTATTACTTATGGATTTCCGCCAACTGCGTTATTTCGTCGCGGTGTACGAAGAAGGCCACGTAGGCCGTGCCGCCGAACGCCTGTCGCTGTCACAGCCGGCGCTTTCCCAGCAGATTCGCCAATTGGAGCACAGCCTCGACCTGAGCCTGTTCGAGCGCAGCAACAAACGCTTGCTGCCGACCCTGGCCGCCCACACCTTGTACAACCATGCCCTGCCGTTGCTCGACGGCCTGCAGCGCGCCCACGAGGCTATGCGCAACTTCAAGGGCCAGTCGCTGCGCACCTTGGCTATCGGTGTATTGCAGACCGTGCGGCCAAGCCTGATACCGCAGCTGCTTGAACGGCTGCGCAAGGCTCAACCTCACCTGGTCGTGCAGATTTACGAGTTGTCGGGGTTGGAGATCGAACGGCGTCTGCTCAATGGCAACCTGGACATCGGCATCAGCTACTTGCCGCCGCGCCAGCCAGGGCTGCATGGCCTGCTGTTGTACGAAGATGAGCTGCAACTGGTCATACCCGATACCCACCCGCTGAAGGACTTCAAGAAGGTGTCCATCCGTCAGGCCGCCGAGTTGCCCATGCTGATGCTGGGCGAAGAGTTCCAGATCCGCCAGATCTGGCAGGCGCAGCTGGCCAGCCAAGGCCGACGGCCGCAGGTGCAGGCAGAGATGAACAATATGGCAGGGATTCTCGATAGCCTCGCGCACACGGCGCTGGCTACCATTCTGCCGGGGCGCGCCAAGGAGGCCGCCGAAGATGATCAGGGGCTGCTGTGGAAGCCGTTGAGCGAGCCGCGCGTGCCATTGAAGGTTGGCCTGGTATTTCGCGATGCCCAGCGCCAGCAGGCCTCTGTAGAGCTGCTGCGCACATTGCTTGAGGAAGAGACGGACGCCCGCCTGCTGGGGGCATCACCGCTGGATGTGCTGGCCTAAAACACGCACACAAAGAAAACCCCGCCGAAGCGGGGTTTTCCAGACTGTTTCCCTGTGACATCCGTATCGCCCCGCCATCCTGGCAGGTGGTCCTTCGTCGTCATCCTTGATCTGTCCTATGCGCTTCCTGCACAACGTCCATGTGGTAAAGATTAACAGTGGATCCAATCTTAGAACAGTGGTGAAAAGTCACCGCGTCGTGTAGGAAAAAGCTTACACAAGGGGCATTCACAGATATGCGATGGCTGGGGCTGCTTTGCGGCCTAATCGCGACGCAAGGCCCCACATATCCAAACTTAGGCGATACCTGTGGGAGCGGCCTTGCGTCGCGATTGGGCTGCGCAGCAGCGCCAAAAATCGATCAGAACTGCTCGGCATCCAGCAGGTACAGCGACTCACTTCCCGCCTTCACCGAAGCCACCAGCGAATCCACCCGTGGCAGTAACCGCGCGAAGTAGAACCGCGCCGTACCCAGCTTGCCCGAATAGAACGGCGCATCCCCCTCGCCCGCCTGGGCCGCCCGCGCCATCAGTGCCCACATGTAGCCATAGGCAACATAGCCAAAGGCATGCAGGTACTCGACCGAAGCCGCGCCAATTTCATTCGGGTTGCCCTTGGCCTGCTGCAGTACCCACTCGGTCAACCCGTCGAGCTGATCGAGCGAAGCGCCCAGTGGCTTGGCGAATTCGTCCAGTTCGCTGCCTGCATCGGTAATGAACTGACGAATCTCGTCAGAGAACAGCTTGTAGTATGCCCCGCCGCTGGCCACCACTTTACGCCCCATCAGGTCGAGGGCCTGGATGCCATTGGTACCTTCGTAGATCTGGGTAATGCGCACGTCGCGCACCAACTGCTCCTGCCCCCACTCACGAATGTAACCATGCCCGCCAAATACCTGCTGGCCGTGCACTGCGCACTCCAGGCCCAGGTCGGTGAGGAAGGCCTTCGCCACCGGCGTCAGCAGTGCCACCAGCTCTTCGCTGCGTTTGCGCACACTGGCGTCTTCGCTGTACTTGGCACTGTCCAGTTGCATGGCCACATAAGTGGAGAATGCGCGGCCACCTTCGATCAGCGCCTTCATGGTCAACAGCATGCGACGCACGTCCGGGTGGACGATGATCGGGTCGGCAGCCTTGTCCTTGGCTTGTGGGCCGGCCGGGGCACGGCTTTGCAGGCGATCGCGGGCGTACTCCACGGCGTTCTGGTAGGAGCGCTCGGCCGACGCCAGGCCTTGAATGCCAACGCCCAGGCGCTCGTAGTTCATCATGGTGAACATGGCCGCCAGGCCTTTGTTCGGCTCACCGACGATGTAGCCGACAGCTTCGTCGAAGTTCATCACACAGGTAGCCGAGGCCTGGATGCCCATTTTGTGCTCGATCGAGCCGCAAGTGGCCGGGTTCCGCGCGCCGAGGCTACCGTCTTCATTGACCAGGAATTTCGGCACCAGGAACAGCGAAATACCTTTCGGCCCCGCCGGTGCATCCGGCAACTTGGCCAGCACCAGATGGATGATGTTCTCGGTCAGGTCGTGTTCGCCACCCGTGATGAAAATCTTGGTACCACTGACCTTGTAGCTGCCATCCGCCTGGGGCTCGGCCTTGGTGCGGATGATGCCCAGGTCAGTACCGGCATGCGGCTCGGTCAGGCACATGGAGCCGGCCCAAACGCCGGCATACATGTTCGGAAGGTATTTTTCCTTCAAGGCCTCGCTGGCGTGGGCGTTGATCGACAGACAGGCGCCGGCCGTCAGCATCGGGTACAGGCCGAAAGCCAGGCTGGACGCGTTGACCATTTCCTCGACCTGGGCCGAGATGGCCTTGGGCATGCCCATACCGCCGAACAGCGGGTCGCCGCCCACGCCCACCCAGCCGCCTTCGGCGTAGGTGTTGTAGGCTTCAATGAAACCGGCCGGGGTCCGCACCGCGCCGTTGTCCCAGTGGCAGCCCTCTTCGTCGGCGGCGCGGCTGAGCGGCGCAATGGTCTTGGCGGTGACCTTGCCGGCTTCTTCCAGCACGGCCATGGCCGTGTCGGCATCGACAACCTCGGCCAGCCCGGGCAACTGCGTCCACTGCTCGGCCACGTTGAAGACTTCATTCAGTACGAAGCGCATGTCGCGCAGGGGCGCTTTATAGTCAGCCATGACAACCTCTCGCTAGTCGGGTCGGGGCGGTCTCGGGGAACCGCGACACTGGGGTTACTGGCAGTGTAACCGAACAACTTTTGCGAGACATAGGGTCATCAATCGACTGTATAGTCTCGCCCGGTCACGCCGTGCGCACTGCCCCACGCTGTGATTGTCGCCCATGCACCATGACACAATTTCGCCCCGCGCCTTTGGCACTGTAAAGCGCCTGGTCGGCGGATTTCAGCACCGCCTCGGGGTTGCGATGATCGGCCTGGCGCTCGGCCACGCCGATACTGATGGTGACCGAGACCGTGCCGCCGGCGCTGCCCGCCCGGCGCTGGCGCCCGGCGGTATCGTCCTGCGGGCGGTTGTGCTGATCGCGCAAGTGCATCACGTAATTGGCGATCACTTCACGCACGGCTTCCACATGCGGCACGCATTCCGCGGCAGTCTTGCCGGCGAACACCAGGGCGAACTCCTCTCCGCCATAACGGTAGGCGCGGCCACCGCCGGTGACCTTGGACAAGCGGCTGGCGACCAACCGCAGCACCTGGTCACCGACATCGTGGCCGTGGGTGTCGTTGAATTTCTTGAAGTGGTCGACATCGGTCATGGCGATCACATAGTTACGCCCCAGGCGCTGCATGCGCTCGTTCAGCGCACGACGCCCCGGCAGGCCAGTCAGCTCGTCACGGAAGGCCATCTGATAAGCCTCGTGCGCCACTGCCGCGGCGATCATCAGCATTACCTGGCTGCACATGATGTTCAAGGTAAACGGCAGGATGAAGGTTTGCGGCAGCATCCAGAAAATGCCCAGCAGGCCGATCAACTGCGCAGCGTGCAGCGGCCGGGGTGCACGCAGGTACTGCACCACCAGCAGAATGAACACACCCAGGAACAGTGGGTAGACCATCTGGATCAGGCTCATCCAGTGGCCATGCAAAGCCGGCCAGCGGATCTCCGCCAACCAGGTCAGCAACGCCTCGGGGTAGCTTTGCTGGAGGGCCACCGCCACACTGCCCACGGCAAACAGTACGGCACCGCGGGCGACCAGGTCCTGCAGCAGGTGCGTGCGCTCCTGCCAGGCGCCGTACAGCCCGAACAGCGCCGGCAGCAACAGGCAGACCAGGTGGAAGATCACCGCGGCGTCCTCACGCACGCGGCCATGGTCACGGTAGAAGTCGGTCTGGGTATCGAGCAGGAAGTAGGCGATGTACACCGTCAGCATCAGGAACAGCTCACGCTGGCGGCGGTAAACCGCGCAGTAGGTGCCACCCAACAGCAGAACCAAGGTAGGCAGGACATTGAACAGCGATGTGAAAAAGACGCTGAGGTCTCTCACATAGGCTGCGGCGAGCCCTGCCAGCAACAAGAACAGCGACGGCAGGAAGTGGCTTGCGCGAACAGCGTTAAAACGAAACAAGGGTAATCTCCAACCCGGCAGATCAATAATGGCATTGTGCCCTCACTTCATCGGCAGTGCACTGGAACAGTTGAATTTGCGGTTGGATGAACGAACTTCCGGCCGCCACGCGAGCCTTGTAGGAGCGGGTTTACCCGCGAATACGGTGGTGGCAGCAACGGTGAACGGCTGATGGAGATTGGCCAGCAGGCACGGCCTCTTCGCGGGTAAACCCGCTCCTACACGACGGCCTGTGTCCAACCCCTGATGTGTGTCCACCAGCGTGGTAGGAGCGGGTTTACCCGCGAATACGGTAGCGCCGGCAACGGTGAACGGCTGATGGAGATTGGCCAGCAGGCCCGGCCTCTTCGCGGGTAAACCCGCTCCTACGAGGGACCACGCTGAACCTGAAGACGTAAAAAACCCGCCTGCCGGTCAGGGCAGGCGGGTTTTGGGTACAGCGCCAGTATCAGTACGATAGGCCGAAGTGCTCTTCGTCCATCGCCATCAGGTTGTTGGCGCCCGACAGCATGGTCGCCACATGGGTACGGGTACGTGGCAGGATGCGCTGGAAGTAGAAGCGGGCAGTCTGCAGCTTGGCGGTGTAGAACGCCTCCTCGCTGGTACCGGCTGCCAGTTTCTCGGCGGCCAGGCGGGCGATGTCGGCCCAGAAGTAGGCCAGGCAGGCATAGCCGGAGTACATCAGGTAATCGACCGAAGCCGCACCCACTTCTTCACGGTCCTTCATGGCAGCCATGCCCACTTTCATGGTCAGCTCGCCCCACTCCTTGTTGATGGCCGCCAGCGGTTCGACGAACTCCTTGACCGCTTCGTTACCTTCCTGCGCCTGGCAGAACTTGTGCACGATCTTGGTGAAGCCCTTCAGTGCTTCGCCCTGAGTCATCAGCACTTTGCGACCGAGCAGGTCGAGGGCCTGAATACCGGTAGTGCCTTCGTACAGCATGGAGATACGGCTGTCGCGCACGTTCTGCTCCATGCCCCATTCGGCGATGAAGCCATGGCCACCGTAGATCTGTACGCCGTGGTTGGCGGCTTCGAAACCGACTTCGGTCATGAATGCCTTGGCGATCGGGGTCAGGAACGCCAGCAGGGCGTCAGCCTTCTTGCGCTCTTCTTCGTCCTGGCTGTACTTGACGATGTCCACCTGCTTGGCAGTGAAGTACACCATCGCGCGGTTGCCTTCGGCGAAGGCCTTCATGGTCAGCAGCATGCGCCGTACGTCCGGGTGGACGATGATCGGGTCAGCAGCCTTGTCCGGTGCTTTCGGGCCGGTCAGGGAACGCATCTGCAGGCGCTCACGGGCGTACTTCAGGCCACCCTGGAACGCCACCTCGGCGTGGGCCAGGCCTTGCAGCGCGGTACCCAGGCGAGCAGTGTTCATGAAGGTGAACATGCAGTTCAGGCCTTTGTTGGCTGGGCCGATCAGGTAGCCGGTGGCCGCATCGAAGTTCATGACGCAGGTAGCGTTACCGTGGATGCCCATCTTGTGTTCGATCGAGCCGCAGCTCACGCCGTTGCGCTCGCCCACGCCGCCCTCGGCGTTGGGCAGGAACTTCGGCACGATGAACAGCGAAATCCCCTTGGTACCGGCCGGTGCGTCCGGCAGGCGGGCCAGGACGATATGGACGATGTTGTCGGCCATGTCGTGCTCACCGGCCGAAATGAAGATCTTGGTGCCCGACACTTTGTAGCTGCCGTCGGCCTGTGGCTCGGCCTTGGTGCGCAGCATGCCCAGGTCGGTGCCGCAGTGCGGTTCGGTCAGGCACATGGTGCCGGTCCACTCGCCGGACACCAGCTTGGTCAGGTAGGTGTGCTGCTGCTCGGCAGTGCCATGCGCAGAAATAGTGTTCATCGCGCCATGCGACAGGCCTGGGTACATACCCCACGACCAGTTCGAGCCACCGACCATTTCGCTCAGGGCCAGGCCCAGCGACTCTGGCAGGCCTTGGCCGCCATGCTCGACGTCATGTGCCAGGCTAGGCCAGCCGCCTTCGACGAACTGCTGGTAGGCTTCCTTGAAGCCGGTTGGGGTTTTCACCCCCGATTCGCTCCAGGTGCAGCCTTCCTGGTCACCCACGCGGTTCAGCGGCGACAACACCTGCTCACAGAACTTCGCGCCTTCTTCAAGGATCGCGTCGACCATGTCGGGCGTGGCGTCCTGGCAGCCCGGCAGGCTCTGATAGTGCGCCTCATAGCCAAGCAGCTCGTCGCGAACGAAGCGGATATCACGCAAGGGGGCTTTGTAGTCAGGCATTGCGATGAACCTCTAGGTGAGTTCTGTGGGGTGACCCGCGCTTGGCGGAAGCCGATCAAACAGTTGTTTGAAACTTACGTTTAGCTCAGCTTTCTGTCAAGGATGGACTATGGTGCCATTTACGCCACGAAAAATGGCAAATCAGTCATGCCATGGCAAAAACCCTTGTAGGAGCGGGCTTGCCCGCGAAGAGGCCCGACCAGACAAAATTGTTTTCTGATCGGAAGCATTCGCGGGCAAGCCCGCTCCTACAAGGGCAGGCGCTGAAATAGGGGATGACGCAAGTGTTCAGGCGTAGGTGTCGATGATCCGGCCAAGCATTTCGTCGGATGCCTTGGCAACCTTTGCGCCGAGCTCGACTTCGGTCTTGCCCACCGCCTGTTGCACGACACTGGTGGCCATGTCCATCTGCTGGCTGCGGTCGACCGCGCGCAGCCGTTCGGCCTGAAAATCGCTGGACTGGCTAGTGGCGGTACGTTCGGCAGTGGTGTTGGCGATCTGGCTGGCGGCCTGATCGACGCGGTTCTGGCCGGTCTGGATTGCGCTCAGGCCCGCGTAGTAGGCGGAGCTACCGGTGATTTCCATGTCAGGACTCCATTGACGCTGGATGACGAACAGCCCCAATTAAAACAGGCTAGGGGCAAAAAGGCCCGTTTAAATCCCTAATGGCTCAATGCCAGTTGATAGGCCTTGGGTATTCCTGCACTGGCCGCCTCGCGGGTAAACCCGCGCCCACAACGGTATGCGTCCCCTCGTAGGAGCGGGTTTACCCGCGAAGAGGCCGGGCCTGCATCACACTAATCCAGCAGATCCAGCTGCAGATGCTCAGCCACCATGTCGGCACTGGCCTGCTTGAGCTTGGGCACCCGCCCCAGGCAAGGCGCCGGCAAGCGCTCTGCAAGGCTGGCCAGGTTCTCTTCCAGGCGTGAGGTGCGCGGCTCGATGATGTTTGCCACCCAACCCGCCAACTGCAGCCCATCACGCTCGATCGCTTCGGCGCTGAGCAAGGCATGGCTGATGCAACCCAACCGCACACCTACCACCAGAATCACCGGCAACCGCAGGGCAACGGCAAGGTCGGACAGGTTCTCCAAGCCCGACAGCGGTACGCGCCAGCCACCGGCCCCCTCTATCAGGGTGAAGTCGGCATTTTGCTGCAGCACATTGCGCATCGCCGCGAGCAGTTCTGGCACAGCCAGCGTCACCCCTGCCTCGCGCGCCGCCACATGCGGGGCAATAGCAGGCTCGAAGGCAAACGGATTGACCTGCTCATAGGGCAGCTTGACCGTGCTTTCGTCGATCAGCGCCAGGGCATCGCTATTGCGCAAACCTTTCGGCGTCATGGTGCAACCCGAGGCCACCGGCTTGGCACCCAGTGTGCTCATGCCCTGCAAACGCGCCGCATGCAACAGGCCAGCGGCGATGGTGGTCTTGCCGACATCGGTATCGGTACCCGCAATGAAAAAGGCCTGGCTCATCGTGCTCCCTTTACGCCAGTGGCTTGCGCAACACACCATAGACCACTTGATAGGTGGCTGGCAGCCCCGCGGGTTGGCGAAATGCCTCATAGGCCTGCAACAGGCCCTGCATTCGCGCCCGGCCGGTGAGGCCGGAAGGTCGCCCAGGGTTCAGATTGTGCGCCCCCAACGCCTTCAGTTCGTGGGTCAGGCTGCGCACATCCGGGTAGTGCAGCACATGCGGGCACCGCTCCAGCTCAAGCTGTTCAAAACCGCTGGCTGCGCACAGGCGCTGATAGTCTTCGAAACGGCGGAAGCGGTTTACATGCACCAGGCCATCCACCGCCTGCCAACTGGCGCGCAGTTCATCAAGGGTGCCCACGCACAGGCTGCTGAAGGCCAGTACACCGCCTGGGCGCAGCACCCGCTGCGCCTCGTCCAGCACACTGGTGAACTGATCGCACCACTGCACCGCCAGGCTGGAAAACACCAGGTCGACGCTGCCATCGCGCAGCGGCAGACGCTCGGCGTCGCCAACCACGTGATACTGCGCCCCACCCTTTACATGACGGGCATGAAGCAACATGCCTTCGGCAATATCCACCGCCACGCCGCTGGCCTGGACGAAACGCTCGGCCAGCATGCGGCTGAAATGGCCGGTGCCACTGCCCAGGTCCAGCCAGTGTGACGGCTGCAGGCCTGCCGGCAACAGCTCCAGCAGGCTCAGGCCTACAGCGCGCTGAAGGGCCGCCACGCTGTCGTAACTGGCCGCGGCGCGGGAGAACGAGGCCGCCACCTGGCGCTTGTCGGGCAATGCGCCGGGCAGGGTCGGACGGGAAAGGTCAGTCATCGCCACTCTCATGCAGAAAACTCTTGATGCCCGCCGCCAGCTCCTGCGGATACTCCAGCAGGAACGCGTGGGAACTGTCTTCGACCAGGCCCACTTCTACATCGGGCAACAGCTCGCTCAACGCCTTTGCCGCCTCTGCCGGCACTAGCGCATCGCTGCCGGCGAACAGGTGCAGTTGCGGGCCACCATAGGCCTGCAAGGCTTCACGGGTGTCCAGCTTGGCCAGCACTTCAAGGCCAGTGGCCAGGTACAACGGGTCGGTATCCGGCACGCCGACACCCAGCTGACGCAACAAGGTGCGCGGCTGCAGGGCGCCGTCGCTGCACAAGGTACGGAAGCGCTTGAGGGTAACCTGGGTATGGTTGCGGCAGCCGTCGAGGAAGGTGCCGAAGGTGTCTTCGGCCATGCCATGGGGCCAATCTGGCCGGGCCAGGAAGCTGGGGTTGCTGGCCAAGGTCAGCAGCCCGCAGCAGTGGTCGCCACGCTTGTGCGCCAGCGCGCTGGCCAACATGCCACCCAGTGACCAGCCACCCAGCCAGACATTGCTGGGCAGCTTGCGGTCCAGATGGTCGATCCAGGCCTGCACATCGCTGTGGGCCAGTTCTGGCAGGGGCATCAGCTCTACCTGCAGGCGGGCGTCCTGAGCACGCAGGCTAGCGGCCAGCGGCTCCAGCGCAGCAGTTCCCAAGCCCCAGCCGGGCAATAGAACAAGTCGATTACGCATCGGCGTTCTCCAACTGTGGATAACACTCGGCCAATGCATTCAACAATAGCTGCACCTGCGCCTCGCTGTGTGCGGCGCTCAGGGTTACCCGCAGGCGTGCGCTGCCAGCCGGCACGGTGGGTGGGCGGATGGCCGTCACCAGCAAGCCGCGCTCACGCAGCAGGCGTGACAGGCGCAACGCCTGCGCACTGTCGCCGATCACGATGGGCTGGATCGGCGTCGGGCTGTCCATCAACTGCAGCCCCAGCTGCTGCGCGCCTTCTCGGAACTGGCGAATCAAGGCTGCCAGGTGCTCACGACGCCAGGTTTCGCGGCGCAGCAGCTCCAGGCTCTTGAGTGTGGCGCAGGCCAGCGCCGGTGGCTGGCTGGTGGTGTAGATATAGGGGCGGGCGAACTGTACCAACGCCTCGATCAGCGCTTCGCTGCCAGCAACAAAGGCGCCCGCAGTGCCGCAAGCCTTGCCCAGCGTGCCGATCAGCACCGGTACGTCATCCACGCCCAGGCCAAAGTGCTCGACGATGCCGCCGCCCTGTGCGCCCAAGGTACCCAGGCCATGGGCATCGTCAACCATCAGCCAGGCTCCGCGGGCACGGGCGACATCAGCCAGCGCCGGCAGATCGGCGAGGTCACCGTCCATGCTGAATACGCCATCGGTCACCACCAGGGTATTGCCGACTGCCTTGTCCAGGCGGCTGGCCAGGCTGGCCGGGTCGTTATGCAGGTAGCGGTTGAAGCGGGCACCACTGAACAGCCCGCCATCCAGCAGCGAGGCATGGTTGAGGCGGTCTTGCAGTACCGTGTCGCCCTGCCCCACCAGCGCGGTGATGGCGCCCAGATTGGCCATATAACCGGTGGAGAACAACAGTGCGCGCGGGCGGCCGGTAAGTTCAGCCAGTGCCTCTTCAACCTGATGGTGCGGAGTGCTGTGGCCAACCACCAGGTGCGAGGCACCACCCCCCACACCCCAGCGCTCGGCGCCGGCCTGCCAGGCGGCGATCACCTCGGGGTGGTTGGCCAGGCCCAGGTAGTCATTGCTGCAGAAGGCCAGCAACCGCTGGCCGTCGACCACGACTTCCGGCCCTTGCGGGCTTTCCAGCAATGGCCGGTGCCGATACAGGTCTGCGGCGCGCCGTTCGGCCAGGCGCGCTGCCAGGTCGAAAGCCATATCAGGCTGTCGCGGCGTCGTAGAACATCTCGCTGCTGCGCTGCTCGACCAGCGCTTGCTCGATGGCTGCCTGGTGCACTTCGTCGGCGTGCTCTTCACGCGCTTCGGGCTTGATGCCCAGGCGTGCGAACAGCTGCATGTCCTTGTCGGCCTGGGGGTTGGCAGTGGTCAGCAGCTTTTCGCCGTAGAAGATCGAGTTGGCGCCCGCCATGAAGGCCAGGGCCTGCATCTGCTCGTTCATCTGCTCGCGGCCGGCGGACAGGCGCACGTGAGACTTGGGCATGAGGATACGGGCCACGGCCAGCATACGGATAAAGTCGAACGGGTCGACGTCCTCTTCCTCAGCCAGCGGCGTGCCGGCCACCTTGACCAGCATGTTGATCGGCACCGACTCCGGGTGTTCCGGCAGGTTGGCCAGCTGGATCAGCAGGCCGGCGCGGTCATCCAGCGATTCACCCATGCCCAGAATGCCACCAGAGCAGATTTTCATCCCGGCATCGCGCACGTAGGCCAGGGTCTGCAGGCGCTCGCTGTAGGTACGTGTGGTGATGATGCTGCCGTAGAACTCCGGTGAGGTGTCGAGGTTGTGGTTGTAGTAGTCCAGACCCGCGTGGGCCAGGGCCTTGGTTTGCTCCTGATCGAGTTTGCCGAGGGTCATGCAGGTTTCCAGGCCCATGGCCTTGACGCCTTTGACCATCTCCAGCACGTAGGGCATGTCTTTGGCCGACGGGTGCTTCCACGCCGCCCCCATGCAGAAACGGGTAGAACCGATGGCTTTGGCGCGGGCAGCTTCTTCCAGCACCTTCTGCACTTCCATCAGCTTCTGTTTCTCCAGCCCGGTGTTGTAGTGGCCGGACTGCGGACAATATTTGCAATCTTCCGGGCAGGCGCCGGTCTTGATCGACAGCAAGGTCGAAACCTGCACGCGGTTGGGGTCGAAGTGCGCGCGGTGCACGGTCTGCGCCTGGAACAGCAAATCATTGAACGGTTGCTGGAACAGCGCCTTGACCTCGGCCAGGGCCCAATCGTGACGTGTTGTTGCAGTTGTGCTGGCGCTCATCGGCGTTTCCTTGTTTAGGCTGTAGCTGGCGCCGGGACAGGAAAGCCCGCCAGCGCATCACGGATAGCTCGCATAGTCATGGAAGGCCTATGAACTGTCAACTGCACTTGAAGCGACTGGTTTACAAGTGCTCACTTATTAATCAGAAGTGCTTGTTATGCGATGAGCCTGCCGAGCAGCCTTACCCGTTGTGCGTCACCTGCGAACAGGCGCTGCCCTGGCTGGGTGATCAGTGCCGGCATTGCGCCCTGCCCTTGCCCATGGCCGGCTTGACCTGCGCCCCGTGTGGCCGCTGCTTGCCGGCCTTCGATCAGGTCATTGCCCTGTGGCATTTCGGTTTTCCGGTGGACACGTTGATCAGCCGTTTCAAGCACAATCGCCAATGGCCTTTGGGGCGCCTGATGGCTGAGCTGCTGGGGCAGGGGCTGCTGTATCGCTATGCCGAAGGGTTGCCTCGCCCTGACCTGCTGTTGCCTGTGCCTTTGGCCAGGCGTCGACTACGCGAGCGGGGGTTCAATCAGGCGGGGATGCTTGGGCGGTGGTTGTCGTCGCACGTCGGGGTAACCTGCAACGAGCGTTTGCTGGTCCGCACACGCGAGACACCGGCACAGCAACATCTGGGCGCCAAGGCACGGCAGCGCAATTTGCGCCAGGCGTTCGCGGTCATGGGCACACTGGAAGGCAAGCATGTCGCCATCGTCGATGATGTGTTGACCACCGGTGCCACTGCGCAGGCTATCGCCCAGGTACTGCGCAAGGCAGGTGCGCGGCGGGTGGATGTGTATTGCCTGGCACGTACGCCCAAACCGGGGTATGTATGACCAGGCGCGACCTGCCCCTTTGTAAAGCACCCTTGTATACGGAATACCCATGTCCCTACCCGCCCTTCTCACCCAGCACATCGCCCGCCGCCCACAGCGCATCGCGCTGCTGCAGCACATTGCCGAACAAGGCTCGATCACCCGCGCCGCCAAGGCCGCAGGTATCAGCTACAAGGCGGCCTGGGATGCCATCGACGAGCTCAACAACCTGGCCAGCCAGCCCTTGGTCAAGCGCAGCACCGGTGGCCGCGGCGGTGGCGGTGCGCACTTGTCGCCGGAAGGCGAGCGGGTGTTGCGCCTGTACCAACGGCTGCAGGCCCTGCAGGCACAAATCCTTGAAGCCGCCGAAGAATCCAGCGACCTCGACCTGCTCGGGCGCCTGATGCTGCGCACCAGTGCGCGCAACCAGTTGCAGGGCCAGGTCAGCGGCCTGCGCCGTGAAGGCCGGTATGACCGCGTCAGCCTGGCATTGAGCGGCGGGCTGGAGATCGATGCGCTGATCACCCACGACAGCACTGCGCGCCTGGAGCTGACAGTGGGAACAACGGTGGTGGCGCTGCTCAAGGCCGGGTGGGTGCGCTTGTTGGCGGAGGGGGAAGAGGCCGAAGCGGGGAGCAATTGCCTTTGCACGAAGGTGGAGGAAGTGCTGGCAGAGGTCGATGGGCCCAGTGAAGTCAGGCTGGCGTTAGGCAACGGGCAGACCCTGTGTGCAATGGCTGATGCGCACTGGTTGGCTGCCCAGCAGGTCGTGGATGGCAGTGTGGTGCGGGTGCAGTTTCACCCGTCTTATGTGTTGATCGGGGTTCCCGCATAGTCTGGCCGCGCGGTGCGCGGTTCGCGGGCTTGCCCGCTCCCACAGGGACCGCACCACCCGATGCATCTGGGCCGTAATGTGCGGGCACGCCCGCGAAGGGGCCGGCACCGGTATAAAGCGGTACCATGTCCCCACGCCGCTTACCCTCCGGAGCCACCATGTCCCACCCCTTCGACACCCTCACCCCCGACCTGGTCCTGGACGCAGTGGAAAGCCTGGGCTTTCTCAGCGATGCGCGGGTGCTGGCGCTGAACAGCTACGAGAACCGCGTGTACCAGGTGGGCATCGAAGACGCGCAGCCGCTGATTGCCAAGTTCTACCGCCCAGGCCGCTGGAGCGATGCAGCCATCCTCGAAGAACACGCCTTCACGGCCGAACTCGCCGACTGTGAAGTCCCGGTGGTTGCGCCCCTGCAGCACGATGACCGCACCTTGTTCGAACACAAGGGCTTCCGCTTCACGCTGTTCCCCCGTCGCGGCGGCCACGCCCCCGAGCCTGGCAACCTCGACCAGTTGTATCGCCTGGGCCAGTTACTTGGCCGCCTGCATGCCGTGGGCGCCAGCAAGCCGTTCAAGCACCGCGAGGCACTGGCTGTGGACAACTTTGGCCACGCCTCGCTGAACACCTTGCTGGAGGGTAATTTTGTCCCGCGTGAACTGCTGCCGGCGTTCGAGTCCGTGGCCCGCGATCTGCTCAAGCGGGTGGAGGACATCTACGCTCGCACACCACACCAGCTCATCCGCCTGCACGGCGACCTGCACCCCGGCAACCTGATGCACCGTGACGACGTGTACCACGTGGTCGACCTCGACGACTGCCGCATGGGCCCAGCGGTGCAAGACCTGTGGATGATGCTGGCCGGCAACCGCGAGGAGCGCCTGGGGCAACTGGCCGAGCTGATCGACGGCTACAACGAGTTCCACGACTTCGACCCGCGCGAACTGGCCCTGATCGAGCCCCTGCGCGCCCTGCGCCAGCTGCACTATAGCGCTTGGCTGGCAAGGCGCTGGGACGACCCCGCGTTCCCGCCCAGCTTCCCTTGGTTTGGCCAGCCACGCTACTGGGGCGATCAGATTCTCGCCTTGCGCGAACAGATGGCGGCGCTGGATGAAGCACCGCTGAAATTGTTCTAGAAGCACGCCCGCCTCTGTCTACAATAGGCGTCGCTTTATTTAGCAACCTAAGCAAGGATTCTGCATGCACGCCGCAAACCCGCGTCGCGGATACATACTGGGCTTGAGCGCCTACATCATCTGGGGCCTTTTCCCCCTCTACTTCAAGGCAATCCAGAGCGTCCCGGCGGTGGAAATCATTGTCCACCGGGTGCTCTGGTCAGCACTGTTCGGCTCGCTGCTGCTACTGGTGTGGAAACACCCCGGCTGGTGGCGGGAACTGCGCAACAACCCGCGCCGGCTGGGCATCCTGGCACTGAGCGGGGCACTGATCGCCGGTAACTGGCTGACCTACGTGTGGTCGGTGAACAACGGCCGTATGCTCGAGGCCAGCCTGGGCTATTACATCAACCCGCTGATCAACGTACTGCTGGGCATGCTGATTCTTGGCGAGCGCCTGCGCCGCCTGCAATGGCTGGCGGTGGGCATGGCTGCCGTGGGTGTGGCGCAGCAGGTGTGGCAAGTGGGCAGCCTGCCGTGGGTGTCACTGGTGCTGGCGTTGAGCTTTGGCTTCTATGGGCTGATCCGTAAGCAGGCGCCGGTGGCGGCACTGCCCGGCCTGGTGGTGGAAACCTGGATGCTGGTGCCGCTGGCCCTTGGCTGGCTGCTGCTGCACCCGGCCGCGATGAGTGCCCAGGGCGCGTTCTATACCAGCAGCGAGGCGCTGTGGCTGATGGCGGCCGGGCCGGTGACGCTGGTGCCGCTGGTATGCTTCAACGCCGCCGCACGGCACTTGCCGTACACCACGCTGGGCTTCCTGCAGTACCTGGCACCGACCTTGGTGCTGTTGCAGGCTGTAGTGCTGTTCGATGAGCATTTGTCGTCGAGCACCCTGGCGGCCTTCATGTTCATCTGGGCAGGTTTGGCGATTTACAGCGTCGATGCATGGCTGAACTTGCGCAAACGTAGCTGATCAGAAAACGATCAAAACTCTGCAGGCCATGTAGCGCCTGGCCTGCAGAGACATCTCCATAGGTTATCCACACCCTCGTCCCCGCGCTTTGTGCACAAGCTGCTGATAATTGGGCATTTTTTGAGCAAAACCGTACAAGGCACGTGATACCTGGGCTGGAGAGGTACACCCCCAGGTTATCCACAGGGCCTTCCCCGTGATATCGGGATAACCGCAGGTGGCCGCTTCGCACCCCATCGCTACACAAGGCCGCCCCGCATTTGTCCGGTGTACGCAGGACCATGTGGGAAGCGGCCTTGTGTCGCGATTGGGCCGCAAAGCGGCCCCGGCAATCTCTGATCAATCCTCTGCCCGCAGCTTCAACTCCACCATCAAGTCATCCGCCAGGCTCTCCAGCCGCTGCTGCAGTTCTTCCAGCGGCAAGGTCAACGGCAACGCCAGCAATGCGTCGGCGTGGAACAACGGTTCACTGCTCATCGGCGCCGGCCGCACTTCTGTGGAAAACCGCTCGACGTTTACCTGCAGCTCAGCCAGCAAGCGAGTAATGTCCCGCACGATCCCCGGCCGGTCGTTACCCACCAGCTCCATGGCAATTGGCTTCCAGGTGCACGACGGCTCGATCCCGCTCTCGGCAATCAGCACGCGAATGTCATACCTGGCCAGCCCCTGCAGCGAGGCCACAAGCTCGGCGTAATTCTCTGCCGGCACCGCCACCCGCAGAATGCCAGCAAACTGCCCGGCCATACGCGACATGCGGCTTTCCAGCCAGTTACCACTGTGGTCGGCGATGCACTGGGCAATACGTTCGACCTGGCCGGCCTTGTCAGGGGCAATTACAGTCAGTACAAGATGATCCACAAGCCCTTCCTCGTGTCGGACCGCGCCGGGCGGCAGAAAATCGGGGGATCGAGTCAGTATAGGCAAGGCGCGGCAACCTGCCGCAGGGCAATCTGCACAGCCAATCGTGTACTGTTTCAAGATTTATCTGGAACAATCCACCTGTTTTTTGCGAACATACCCTCTCCCAGCGTGACCATACGCGACCAACGGGTCGCATAACGGCGCTTTTAGTCTGATTTTGCCCCGCCTACTGCTTCATGTAGTATCCCGTGGCGCGGACTACAAAACGTCGTTTGGATGTCTGCCAAGGCGCCTGTGAAAATACGCACACTGCCCGCCAGCCTGTCTGGCAGGCCGCACCCAGCCGCCCCCGAGCAAAACCGGGAGCATGCACTGGTGCCGTGTTTAGAGAAGCGCTACAGGCTTAATACAGAAGAGCGAAATAGCTGAGCAGAGTGAGGCAAGCAATGACTGGATACGTTCAAGTCGGTGGCCTTCAGGTCGCCAAGGTCCTGTACGACTTCGTGAACAACGAAGCCATCCCCGGGACCGGCATCGTCGCCGAGCAGTTCTGGGCGGGTGCAGAGAAGATCATCAATGACCTCGCTCCAAAGAACAAAGCCCTGCTCGCCAAGCGCGACGAGCTGCAAGCCAAGATCGACGCCTGGCACCAGGCACGCAAAGGCCAGGCCCACGACGCCGCAGCCTACAAAGCATTCCTCCAGGAAATCGGCTACCTGCTGCCACAAGCCGACGATTTCCAGGCCACCACCCAGAACGTGGACGAAGAAATCGCCCACATGGCCGGCCCACAACTGGTCGTGCCGGTGATGAACGCCCGCTTCGCCCTGAACGCCGCCAACGCCCGCTGGGGTTCGCTGTACGACGCCCTTTACGGCACCGACGCCATCAGCGATGAAGGCGGCGCCGAAAAAGGCCAGGGTTACAACAAGGTACGCGGCGACAAGGTCATCGCCTTCGCCCGCGCCTTCCTCGACGAAGCCGCGCCACTGGCCGCCGGCTCGCACGTTGACTCCACGGGCTACCGTATCGAAGGCGGCAAGCTGGTTGTTGCCTTGAAAGGCGGCAGCAACAGCGGCCTGCGCGACGATGCGCAACTGATCGGCTTCCACGGCGACGCCGCCGCGCCGACTGCCGTGTTGCTCAAGCACAACGGCCTGCACTTCGAAATCCAGGTCGATGCCAGCACCCCCGTCGGCAGCACCGACGCCGCTGGCGTCAAAGACATCCTGATGGAGTCGGCACTGACCACCATCATGGACTGCGAAGACTCGGTTGCAGCCGTAGACGCTGACGACAAAGTCATCGTCTACCGCAACTGGCTGGGCTTGATGAAAGGCGACCTGGCCGAAAGCGTGAGCAAGGGTGGCAAAACCTTCACCCGCACCATGAACCCGGACCGCGAGTACGCGGCGCCTAACGGCGGCAGCGTGACCCTGCACGGTCGTTCGTTGCTGTTCGTGCGCAACGTTGGCCACCTGATGACCAACCCGGCGATCCTCGATGCCCAAGGCAACGAAATCCCCGAAGGTATCCAGGATGGGCTGTTCACCAACCTGATCGCCCTGCACAACCTCAACGGCAACACCAGCCGCAAGAATACCCGCAGCGGCAGCGTGTACATCGTCAAGCCGAAGATGCACGGCCCTGAGGAAGTGGCCTTCGCCGCCGAGATCTTCAGCCAGGTCGAAGACCTGCTGGGCATGCCGCGCAACACCGTCAAGGTCGGCATCATGGACGAGGAACGCCGTACCACGGTCAACCTCAAATCCTGCATCAAGGCAGCCGCCGAGCGCGTGGCGTTCATCAACACCGGCTTCCTTGACCGCACTGGCGATGAAATCCACACCTCGATGGAAGCCGGCGCCGTGGTGCGCAAAGGTGCCATGAAGAACGAGAAGTGGATCGGCGCCTACGAAAACAACAACGTCGACGTTGGCCTGGCCACCGGCCTGCAAGGCCGTGCGCAGATCGGCAAAGGCATGTGGGCCATGCCTGACCTGATGGCCGCGATGCTCGAGCAGAAGATCGCCCACCCGCTGGCCGGTGCCAACACCGCCTGGGTACCGTCGCCAACTGCCGCCACCCTGCACGCCCTGCACTACCACAAGGTGGACGTACAGGCGCGTCAGCGTGAACTGGCTTCACGTACCCCGGCGTCGGTGGACGACATTCTGGCCATTCCGCTGGCTGCCGACACCAACTGGTCGGCCGAAGAGATCCGCAACGAGCTGGACAACAATGCCCAGGGCATTCTCGGCTACGTGGTGCGTTGGATCGACCAGGGCGTGGGTTGCTCGAAGGTGCCGGACATCAACAACGTCGGCCTGATGGAAGACCGTGCCACCCTGCGCATCTCTGCCCAGCTGCTGGCCAACTGGCTGCGCCACGGCGTGGTCAGCCAGGAGCAGGTGCTGGAAAGCCTCAAGCGCATGGCCGTGGTGGTCGATCAGCAGAACGCTGGCGACGCCCTGTACCGCCCGATGGCGCCGAACTTCGACGACAACGTGGCGTTCCAGGCGGCTGTAGAACTGGTAGTGGAAGGTGGCAAGCAACCGAACGGTTATACCGAACCGGTACTGCACCGCCGTCGCCGCGAGTTCAAGGCGCGTAACGGGTTGTAAGTAACATCTGCGCCAGGGGGCCGTTTTGCGGCCCCCTCGGCGCATCAACCCATTTTCAGTTCTTTCCTCACCAGCTCCAACAGCTTGACCAAATCCACCGGCTTGAGCAGGAAGTCCACCACCCCCAGGTGCATCACATCCACTGCTTCTTCCACATCGGTGTCACCCGACACCACAATGATCGACAACGCCGCCCGCTCCGACGCGCGAATTGTCCTGATCAAGTCCAGTCCACTTTCAGGCTGCATGCGCAAATCGGTAATCATCAACCCGATACGCTTCTGGTAGTGCAGGTACAACCTGGCTTCCTCGGCCCCATCCGCCCCCACCGCATCAATGCCCCGGCTTTTCAGGTACAGGATCAGCGCCTCACGGTTCACCGCGTTGTCATCCACCACCAGCACCAACGGTCTGGCTGCCACAGGCGCACTTTGGTTTATCACGGCCAAGGCCTCGCGCTCGGCGTCGCTCAGGATGTCGGTGTGCTCGGGCATGCTTTTCTCGTCAAAATAATTCCGCTTCAGCATTAGGACCGCATTACTTGCGTAACCCGTTTCGCCTTTCGTCGGGTCTTTGACAAGGGCGCTCATAGACTTACGTCCAATGGGCACCACCCCGCCGCAAGCCGACCATGGAGGCAGAGAACAACATGGCCGGTACCTATATATAGATATATATAGTTCGGCATAGCGATACGGTCAGTTTCATGAGCAAAAAGGACGCCTACAGCCAGGCGGGCAAGACAGCGGTACTGCAAAACATCCAAGGCACATTGCAGTTCCTGCAGCGCTTTCCGCCGTTCAATCAGATGGAGCACAGCCACCTGGCCTTCTTGGTCGAGCAGTGCCAGCTGCGCTTCTACGCCTGCGGTGAAAGCATCGTCAAACCTGCCGACGGGCCGGTCGAGCACTTCTACATCGTCAAGCAGGGCCGCGTGGTTGGCGAGCGCCAGCACCTGGCCAAACCGGGTGTCGAAACCACGTTCGAGATCACCAGCGGGGAGTGCTTCCCGCTGGCAGCCCTGCTGGGTGAGCGGGCAACCCGCACCGAGCACCTGGCTGGGGAAGACACCTTCTGCCTGCAACTGAACAAGGCCGCATTCATCCGCGTGTTCTCGATGTCTGAAGTGTTTCGGGATTTTGCCCTGCGCGGTGTCAGCAGCCTGCTTGATCAGGTCAATCAGCAAGTACGCCAGCGCGCTGTGGAAACCCTCGGCACCCAATACTCGCTGAACACCCCCCTGGGTGAACTGGCCATGCGTCACCCGGTGGTGTGCAGCGCCCATACGCCCCTGCGCGAAGCCGTGCGGCTGATGCACGAGCAACAGGTGGGCAGCATCGTGGTGGTCGACCCGCAGCGCTACCCCATCGGTATCTTCACCTTGCGCGACCTGCGCCAGGTGGTGGCGACAGTAGATGCCGACCTGGGCGCCGCCATCGACCGGCACATGACCGCCAAACCGTTCTACCTCCCACCCCAGGCCAGCGCCTTCGATGCCGCCATGGCCATGACCGAGCGGCATATTGCCCATGTCTGCCTGGTGGAAAACCGGCGCCTGTGCGGCGTGGTTTCCGAGCGCGACCTGTTCTCCCTGCAACGGGTCGATCTGGTTCACCTGGCGCGCACCATACGCCATGCGCCACGCCTGGATACGTTGGTTTCACTGCGCGGCGAAATCAGCCAGCTTGTAGAACGCATGCTGGCCCATGGCGCATCGTCGACGCAGATCACCCAGATCATTACTTTGCTCAACGACCATACCGTGTGCCGGGTCATCGAACTGGCCCTGGCCGAACGTGGCGACCCGGGCGTGCCGTTCAGCTGGCTGTGCTTTGGCAGCGAAGGGCGACGCGAGCAGACCCTGCACACCGACCAGGACAACGGCATCCTCTTCGAAGCGGTCGACAGCGCCGAGGCCGACGCCATCCGCGCTCGCCTGCTGCCGCTGGCGCAATACATCAACCAATGCCTGGCCCAGTGCGGTTTCACCCTGTGCATGGGTAACGTCATGGCCGGCAACCCCGAACTGTGCCTGTCGCGCAGCGAGTGGGCGCGGCGCTTTGCCGGGTTTGTTCGCGAAGCCAGCCCGGAGAACCTGTTGGGCTCGAGCATCTACTTCGACCTGCGGGTGGTGTGGGGCGACGAGCAAGGCTGCGAGCAGCTGCGCCAAGGCCTGCTGGCACAGGTAGCCGACAACCGCATCTTCCAGCGCATGATGGCTGACAACGCCCTGCGCCAACGCCCGCCGGTGGGCCGGTTGCGCGAGTTCGTGCTGACACGCCAGGGCAACGACAAGGCGGCGACCCTCGACCTCAAGGTCCAGGGCCTGACGCCCTTCGTGGATGGTGCCCGTTTGCTGGCCCTGGCCAATGGCATAGCTGCCTGCAATACCCTGGAGCGCCTACGCCAACTGGTGGCCAAGGGCGTGATCGAGCCGTTGGACGGCGCCGCCTATGAAGAGGCCTACCACTTCATCCAGCAAACCCGCATGCAGCAGCACCAGCGCCAGATACGCGACAACCTGCCTTACTCCAACCGGGTCGACCCGGACAGCCTCAACCACCTGGACCGGCGCATCCTGCGCGAGTCGCTGCGCCAGGCCCAGCGCCTGCAAAGCAGCCTGGCCTTGCGGTATCAGCTATGAGCCTGTTCGCCTGGCTGCGCCCCAGCGCGCCCGAGCTGGACCACGCCAAGCGCCAGCGCCTGGCCCGGTTGCCCAAGCCCGTGCCGCTGGGGGTATGTACCCTGCGTGAGCAGCGCTGGGTGGTGCTGGACCTGGAAACCAGCGGGCTCAACCCCAACCGTGATCAGGTACTGTCGATTGGGGCGGTGGCCATCGAAGACGGTGCCATCGACTTTGCCCAGCAGTTCGAACGCACATTGCACCGGCCTTTGCAGAAGACCAACGCCAGCGTACTGATCCACGGCTTGGGCCCCAGCGCATTGGCCGCCGGTTGCGACCCGGCCGAGGCCTTGCTGGATTTACTCGATTTCATTGGCAACAGCCCGGTGCTGGCGTTTCACGCGCCATTCGACCAGCGCATGCTGGCCCGTGCGCTGAAAGAGACCCTTGGGCATCGCTTGCAGTCGATGTTCCTCGACGTTGCCGAACTGGCACCGATGCTCAACCCAGACACGGTACTGCGCGAGGCCGGGCTGGATGACTGGGTGGCACGGTTTGGCTTGCAGGTTGAAGAACGCCATCATGCCAGTGCCGATGCCCAGGTGACTGCAGAACTGGCGCTGATCCTGTTCAGCCAGGCCCGGCGCCAGCAGCTGGACAGCCCGCTGCAGCTGGAGCAACGGTTGCGCGGGTGGCGACGGCGCAAGATGCAGAGTCATGGTTTGTAGGGCGTGGGATTTGCAGCGCCGGTGAGATCGAGCGCCGCCCGTGCGGCGCATCGCGAGCAAGCTCGATCCCACCGGCGCCACATAACTCAAACCAAGCCCCATGATGGCAATCCGATAAGCGTCCATTGCACCCACCCCCTCCCCTCTGCAACAATCGAGAATAATTATCGTTAGTTAATGCATTCGTTCCGGGGGGACGCTGCTTGTCTTCTGCACAAAGCCCACACGCCGATCTGGTCGGTGCGCTGTACCGCGACCACCGCGGCTGGCTGCTCGCCTGGCTGCAACGCAGCATGGCCTGCCGCCAACGTGCCGAAGACCTGAGCCAGGACACCTTCGTGCGCCTGCTTGGTCGTGAGCAACTGGAAACACCCCGCGAACCCCGCGCGTTTCTGGCCGCCGTGGCCAAGGGGCTGATGTTCGACCACTTCCGTCGCACCGCGCTGGAACAAGCCTACCTGGCCGAACTGGCATTGATCCCTGAAGCCGAACAGCCCTCGCCAGAAATGCAGCACCTGATCCTTGAAGACCTCAAAGCCATCGACCGCCTGCTCGGCAAGCTGTCGAGCAAGGCTCGCGCGGCGTTTCTGCACAGCCGCCTGGACGGCATGGGCCATGCCGAGATTGCCGAGCGCCTTGGCGTTTCGGTGTCGCGGGTGCGCCAGTACATCGCCCAAGGGATGCGCCAGTGCTATGTAGCCCTGTATGGGGAGCCGACGTGAGCAACGTCCCGGTTTCGTCCCGGGTCCTGGAAGCCGCGATTGCCTGGAAACTCAGCCTCGGCGACAGCAGCAACACGCCTGATGAGCGCAATGAATTCATGCGCTGGCATGCCGCCAGCGAAGAGCACGCACGTGCCTGGCGCCAGCTCGGCGCCATGGACCAACGCGTTAGCGCGGCGGCTGGCCCGGCACGCCAAGCGCTGCTGCAATCACGCGCCAGCCTGCGGCGACGCATTGGCAAGGTTGGCGGCGGGCTGGCTGGCACGTTTCTGCTCGGCGCGCTGCTGGCATGGGGCGGCGCCCCGTCGCTGGCACCCAGCTACTGGCTGGCTGACCAGCGCACCGCCACGGGAGAGTTGCGTACCTTGCGCCTGGAAGACGGCACACTGCTGAGCCTGAACACCCACACCGCCGTGGACATCGACTACGCCGGCGCGCAACGGGTGATCGTGCTGCACCAAGGCGAAATCTCGGTCGAAACCGGCCACCAGGACTCGCGCCCGCTGCTGGTACGCACTGAAGACGGTCGCTTGCGGCCACTGGGCACGCGCTTCCTGGTGCGCCGCGAAGCCGGCGGTACGCGCCTGGAAGTGCTGCAAGCCTCGGTTGCCGCCATGCCGCATAACAGCGGCGACGAACAGGTGCTGCGCGAAGGCCAGCAGGTGTTGATGAACGCCAACGGCCTCGGCGAGGTTGGCACGGTGCCTGCCGGTGCCGATGCCTGGACCCGCGGCATGCTGGTGGTCGACAACGTACGCCTGGGCGACCTGCTCGCCACACTGGGCCAGTACCGCAGCGGCTACCTCGGGGTGGATGCCAAGGTCGCCGACCTGCGTGTGACCGGCAGCTTCCCGCTGACCAACACCGACCTGGCGCTGGCCTCGCTGGTGCCGGCGTTGCCGGTGAAGATCGAGCGGCATACGCAGTGGTGGGTGAACGTCACGTCCAAATAGGCCGGGCCTGCTGACCAATTTCCACCCGCCGTTCACCGTTGCCGCCACCACCGTATTCGCGGGTAAACCCGCTCCTACCACGGTGGTGGGCACACATCACGGTCGTCGTAGGAGCGGGTTCACCCGCGAAGAGGCCGGGCCTGCTGACCAATTTCCACCCGCCGTTCACCGTTGCCGCCACCACCGTATTCGCGGGTAAACCCGCTCCTACCACGGTGGTGGACACACATCACGGTCGTCGTAGGAGCGGGTTCACCCGCGAAGAGGCCGGGCCTGCTGGCCAATTTCCACCCGCCGTTCACCGTTGCCGCCACCACCGTATTCGCGGGTAAACCCGCTCCTACCACGGTGGTGGACACACATCACGGTCGTCGTAGGAGCGGGTTCACCCGCGAAGAGGCCGGTGCTGGCAACCCACCTTTTAAATAATTCTCAATATTTTTCAGATTCACCCTGTCACTTTTCAGATCTCGCTCGGCAAGGAAGCAGCAAGCACTTACCCGTCGAGGAACCGCCGCATGTCCCGTGCCGTTGATCATATTCTGCGCCCCAGCCTGATGGCCCTGGCCATCGGCCTGGCTGCCCCGCTGACCAGCCCTGCCTTGTTCGCCGCCGAGCAATCCATGTCGCGCGCCTACAACCTGCCCAGCGCGCCACTGGCCACCACCCTCAACCAGATCGCCAGCCAGGCCGGCATTGCCTTGGCCATCGACCCGGCACTGGTCAGCGGACGCACCTCGGCCCCGGTAAGCGGCCAATACGACGGCCTGGGCGCCCTGCAAGCCGCCCTGAGCGGTACCGGCCTGCAGTTGCAGCAGAGCAGTGCGGGCAGCTACAGCCTGGTGGCCGTGCCGGATGGCACACTGGCCTTGCCGGAAACCACCGTGAATGCCACCAGCGCCAGCGAAAGCGCCTGGGGCCCGGTTGAGGGCTACGTGGCCAAGCGCACTGCTGCTGGCACCAAGACTGACACGGCACTTGTGGAGGTCCCCCGCTCCATCTCTGTGGCCACCCGCGAGCAAATGAAAGACCGCGGTGTACACAGCCTGGATGATGCAGTGCGCTATATGCCAGGTATCGTCTCCGCCAGCTTCGGCAGCGATACGCGGTATGACTGGATGCGCGTGCGCGGCTTCGAACCAACGCAATTCCTCGATGGGCTGCCGCTGCCACGCGGGGTGTATGCCAACCCGAAAGCCGAAACCTGGAACCTCGACCGCCTCGCCCTGCTGCGCGGCCCGGCCTCTTCGATCTACGGCCAGACCCCACCTGGCGGCCTGCTGGACATGGTCAGCCGCCGTCCGCAAGCGGAAAGCGCTCACGAAATCGAGCTTCAATACGGCAGCGACAACCATCGCCAGATCAACTTCGCCAGCACCGGCAAGATCGACGATGAAGGTCGCTTTCTCTATGGCGTCAGTGGCGTTATCCGTGACAGTGGCACCCAGATCGACCACATCGACAACAAGCGCTACAACATTGCCCCAAGCCTGACCTGGAACATTGACGAAGACACGACGCTGACCTTCCTGACCCAGTTCACCCGTGACGATACCGGTGCCACCAGCCAATTCCGGCCCATCCAGGGCACCAAGATCGACATGCCGTTCGGCAAGATCTCGCACCACAAGAACCTGGGTGACCCGGATTACGAGTTCTACGACCGTACTTACTACGCGCTGGGTTACGCCTTCGAACACCGCATCAACGACGTCTGGCAGTTCCGCCAGAACCTGCGCTACACCAAGTCAGACCTGTCGTTCCAGACCATCACCCCTGGCAGTTACTACGAGCCCGGCGGCCCGGTCAAAGACGATGGCACTGTCAGCCGCATGTCTACCAACACCGATGAAGACATCAGCCAGTTCGCGGTGGACAACAACTTCCAGGCGGACTTCGCTACCGGGGACATCAACCACACGCTGTTGATCGGTCTGGACCACCAGCGCATCAACACCAACTACCTGTCGATCTTCGACTTCACCGTGCCGGACAGCAACGTCAACAACCCGGTCTACGGGCTGCCGATCACTCGCCCGGATCGCTCGACCGCGTTTTACGACTACAACCAGAAAACCCGTCAGACCGGCCTGTATGTGCAGGACCAGATGGCGCTTGGTAACTGGCGCCTGACCCTGGGCGGTCGTGAAGACTGGGTGCACACCGGCACCAAGTTCTTCAACCAGGGCGATGCCACCAATACCCAGCGGGACAAGAAGTTCAGCGGCAACGCAGCCATCAGCTACGTGTTCGACTCGGGCTTCGTGCCGTACCTGTCCTATGCCGAGTCGTTCCAGCCGTCCAGCAATGCCAGTGTGTCAGCCTCGGACTCGTTCAAGCCCACCGAAGGCAAACAGTGGGAGCTGGGCGTGAAGTATCAGCCGCCGGGGTCCAACACCCTGTTGTCGGCAGCCGTGTACGACCTGACTCAGAAAAACGTCTCGGTCACCAACACGGTCGGTGGTGTGACCATCACCAGCCAGACCGGTGAAGTGAAAGTCCGCGGCCTTGAGCTGGAAGCGGTTTCCGATGTGACCGACAACCTGAAGGTAATTGCCGCCTACACCCTGGCCAAGTCCGAGGTGCAGGATGGCGATTTCAAAGGTAACCGCCTGCAACTGATGCCTAACCAGCAAGCGTCCATCTGGGGGGACTACACCTGGCACTCAGGCGTACTCGACGGCTTCGGCATCGGCCTGGGCGCGCGTTACACCGGTAATACCTACGGCGACCAAGGCAATACCTACCTGGGCAAGGCCAAGGCCTACACCGTCTTCGACGGGTCGGTGCATTACGACCTGGGTCGCCTGAACGGCAGCCTGAAGGGCGCGTCGGTCGCGGTCACCGCCACCAACCTGCTGAACAAGGACTACCTCTCTACTTGTGATGCGTACTACTGCTACTACGGCGATGAGCGCAGCGTTGTCGCCAGCGCCACTTACAAGTTCTGAGTGAGCTGGGGCCGCCTTGCGGCCCCGGGTTCCAACCGACAACAATCGGTACCGTGATGAAGAGCCCCACCATCCGCCGCTGGTCCTTGATCCACACCTGGAGCAGCCTGGTCTGTACCCTGTTCCTGCTGTTGCTGGCAGTCACCGGCCTGCCGCTGATCTTCCACCACGAACTCGAACACCTGCTAGGCGACGCCCCTGAACTGCGTGAAATGCCGGCAGGCACCCCGCACCTCGACCTGCAGCAACTGGTGCTCAAGGCCGAACAACATCGCCCCGGCGAGGTCATGCAGTACTTCGGCTACGATGAAGACGAGCCCAACGGCGTGGTCGCCATTACCGCCGCCACCGCCGGCACCGACCCCAACCTGTCGCACACCTTCATGCTCGATGCACGCACCGGCGAGGCGGTGGCCATGCCGGCCGCCAACGGCGGTTTCATGATGGTGATGCTGCGCCTGCATGTGGACATGTTCGCAGGCCTGCCGGGCAAGCTGCTGCTGGCCTTCATGGGCGTATTGTTCATTGTCGCGATTGTCTCCGGCACCGTGCTCTATGCGCCGTTCATGCGCCGCCTGGAATTCGGCACCGTACGCCACAAGAAGTCCCGCCGCCTGCGCTGGCTCGACCTGCACAACCTGATCGGCGTGGTCACCCTGGCCTGGGCATTGACGGTGAGCGTGACCGGGGTAATCAGTGCCCTGTCCGACCTGGTCATCGCAGCCTGGCGCAACGACAGCCTGGCTGCGATGGTTACCCCCTACCGCGACGCCCCGCCGCTCGTCGAGCGCGCCCCAGCCACTCGCCTGCTGGACATTGCCGAACAGGCCGCGCCGGGCATGCGCCCGGACTTCATCGCGTTTCCTGGCACGCGTTTCTCCAGCGAGCACCACTATGCGGTGTTCATGAACGGTGCCACCCACCTGAGTTCGCACCTGTTCACGCCAGTACTGATCGATGCTCGCACCCTTGAAGTGACTGCCGTCGGCAACCGTCCCTGGTACATGGATGCCATGGGCCTGTCGCAGCCACTGCATTTCGGCGATTACGGCGGGCGACCGATGCAGATCCTCTGGGCGTTACTGGACGTGCTGACAATCATCGTGCTCGGCAGCGGCCTCTACCTGTGGTGGGGCAAGCAGCGCAAACCCAGGGAGGCACGCGCATGAGCCACAGGTCGCAACCCACTGCACGCCTCTTCGCCTGGCCAGCGTTGATTGCCCTGCTTGGCTTCCTGGGCCTGTTCGCCGCACTGCTCGGCGACGGTGGCTGGGACGTTCTGGCATGGGCCGGCCTGGGCCTGCCGGCCCTGCTGAGCCTGCGCGGGCTGCTCTGGCGTCGGGGGCGCTAGCCCGCTACCACCCCGCAACCGCAGGTATTGCCAAGCATGGGGTTTTCCTCAACCAAGGAACCGCCCCATGCGCCCCCTCGAACAACTGGAACAGATCGACCGACAAATCGGTGACTTGCTCGACGGCCTTCCGACCCTCGACCTTCAACACCCCATCAACCCCGACACGCGCACCTGGCTGCACGGCGAACTGGCCAGCTTCTGGACCACGGCCGATGAGCAAGGCGAAACCCCCAGACAAAAGCTGCTGGCACTGCGCAAGGCGCTGATGTTGGCCGAGGTTGAACTGCGCCTGGGCGACGAGACCTTGGGCTACCGCTCAGCCGATCAACTATGGGCCTGCCTGCAACAGCCACTACCCTCCCAGCGCAGGCATATGCCCCTGGCCAAAAGGCCACAGGTCTACCGCGTTCTGCTGGAAGGCCTACGGCCCAACTGGCGAAGCTACCTGCCAGGCACACTGATCATCGTTGCCGGTACCGCCGAAGGCCCTATGCTCACGCCTCAGGATGCCGCAGGCGCTGCTTTGCTGTGCAGCCTGTCACAAGGCATCGAGGCTTTCGACTCCCTGGGCGCACTGCACCAGGAGCTTTGCGAACGCCTGGAAGACCCACTCCAGAGCAGACCGCTGCTGCATCTGTACACTGACACGCAGGCGGACCGCGCTCGCCGGTCACAGCGCCTGCGCTATGACTGGTACGCCGACAGCCTGCTGGAGGCCCAGATCGACAGTGTGATAGAAGCCCAACGCCAACGCCTGAGTGACACCGGCTTGTGGAGCAACGGCTCACCCGACCAGCACACCCGAATACATAAAGCCCTGGCGCTATGGCCCGAAGTCGGCGCCAAACCCATCCTGCAAACACGCTACTCTCAATTGCTTGAGAAGAATCTGCCCAACTGGCTGCGCAATACATCTGCGCAAGGCCTGAGCCATATGATGCAGGCCATGCAAACGCTGGTGGCAATCGCCGAGCAGGCTGCTGCCCCGGGAGTGCTGAGCCTTAACGACTTCAAACAACGCAATAGCCTGCTGGCCTGGGCCAACGCACGCCTTCGCGAGCACCTGAGCCATGACCTGGGGTACGACACAGATCCTCGCGAGATCAAGATCGTGGTCGTACGCGCCCGCCGCACGGGCGCCATCATGCATCCCTTCGCCCTCTCATCCTATGTCACCTATGTAGGCATGCGACGCGTGGGCCACGAGATGGTGGAGATGGTCGAGGAAATCAACACCCTCGAAGAGATCGCCCTCAAGAACTTGCCGTGGTTCGATACCGACTACTGGCTGACTGCCCGGGTGATCCATGCCCACGGCAAAGTCATGCCCGCCGGGCTCACGCCGCAGTATGTCAAGCACATGGTCCGGGAACTGAACGTGGGTGACAGCTACGCAAAGTACCTGCACACCCAACTGATCAGTTCCAGAGCAGGCAAATGGCGCCTGACTGCGCACAGCAAGGTCAACCATGCACGCATGCACGCTGAAGCCGTGAAGGCGCGCTACGCCGGACACTTTGGCGAAGACCCTTTCGAACATGGCTACAACTGGGTGCGCGCAGTGCTGGACCAACCACACAATGCCTTGCGTGCGCCAGTAGCAGGCTACCCGGTCACTGTTCGGCAGTTGAACATCATGGGCCATACCCTGCAGGGCGTGCTTCTGCTCAACAGCCTCCCCTACAAGTCTCCGGCATGCGTGCTGTACACCCCGGATGCCCCGGACCGCAGGGCCTGGCGCCGTTTTCGCACGACCCGCGAACTGCTTCGCACATTGCGCCAACAGCCCACGTTGAGAGCATACGTAGCCCAGCGCCTGCCATTGCTGCCTGCCGCCACGGTGCAGCGGCTGCTGGAGAAGGGTCGCATGAGCACACATTTGACGACACCCGAGATCAAGGACGACCTGTTCTTCGTCTACTACATGGCCGAAGCCCGGGCGCTGATCGCTCAGGCCGATGCCGAAAGCATGACGACCAGGGAAGTGAATGTGGAGTCGGTCATGGCGCTGAGCTGGCGCTTACTGGACTTCATCAGCCTGCTGCTGCCGAACCGTGCGCTGCTGGTGCTGTCGATCGGCCGCATGGCAATCGATATCTGGGACGGCGCCGAGGCTTTCAAGCAAGAGGATGTCGAAGGGGTGATACGGCATGCCTATCAGGCGCTTAGCCACATCAACGATGCGGGAACCAGTTTTCTGGGTTCCAGAGTGCTACGCCGATCCCTGCGCGGGATCCCCAAACCACCGCCACTGCCGCTGCCCGCACGCCTCCAGGTACAACCGGGCAGCAGCAGCCTGCGCTATCGCATAGACGGTATCTACGGTGAAGGTGTCTACGAGCAAAGCTCGGCGTTTGGTGGGCAATCGCTGTACTTCGTCAAGGACAACGACAACCGCTATTACCGGGTCAGCTTCGACGGCTACCGCTGGCGAGCCATCGACCCTGACCAGCCAGATGCCTATCTGCAGCAACCGCTCAAGCGCAAAGCCGACGGGCAGTGGGTGATCGACTCACCGGTGCTCTGGTACGACGGGCTGCCCGACCTGACGCAACTACTGCAGGACTGCTATCTGCAAGCGCCTGTGGCCGGCCTGCCGGTAAACACCGAACAAGGGCTTTTTCAGGCTGACGATCAGCTGTACCTGGCGCTCAAGGACGGGAAGTTGCCTGTGCGCCGCCACTTGCTGCCGGATCATTACCACTTGCAGCTTGCCGTTGCCAGCAACGCCGGTGTGGTGCCGTGGGCGGTGCTGCGCCACGAAAACGGCCAGTGGCTGATACGCGTTCGCCAGGCAGGGCGCAGCAGTGACTGGCTGACATTGCCAGATCAACCACCGCCGGCCCACTGACAGCCGGAACCGGCGGCCTCAGTCGACCAGTTTTGGCAACAGCCGGTCCAGCCGCTGATGCAAGGCACTGCCATTGGGCCAGTTGCGCAGCAGCCGCGCCCGGTCACGGGCATAGGCCGGAGCGAAGCTGAGCTGGGTGGCGTGCTGGCACATGGCATCGAGGTCGATCAGCGACCACTGGCCGTTGTGCCAGAACAGGTTATGGCCTTTGAAGTCGCCGTGGCTGATGCGTTCGCGAATCAGCTGCTGCATCACGTGCACCAAAGCATCCACCTGCTCCTCGGGCGCATCGCCGCTTTCGACGTAGGGCGCGAAGCATGCCGTCAGGTCCGGGCCGTCGACATACTCGGTGACCAGGTAAGCACGGCTGCGCAGGCCCAGCACCCGCTGCTCCAGCACCGCGAGGGGGCGTGGCGTGGCGATGTCGAGGAATTCCAGGCGGTGGCCTTCAATCCAGGAATGCCAGGCTCGGCTCGGGCGCCAGAAGCGCTTGAACCAATGTGCGGTGTTCTTGATGTTGTAGCGCTTGATCACCAACGGGCGACCATTGACCTCGATGCGCGCCACGCTGGCAGCGCCACCGGTCTTGTACAAATGGCCCTTGTCGATCAGCGCATCGGCCTGCTCCAGTACAGGCTGCATGGCCTGGACCTCACTGCGGCGGATCGCCTGCAAGCCCGAGAGGGTGCGCTGGACGCTGAACAGGCTGCACTCGCGGCCAGCCTTGTCCAGATAGTCCTTCTGCCGCCAGTGGCGCACCTTGTCCACCTGTTTCTGCAGCGCTTCCAGCGGCAACGCATGCTCGGCATTGGCCAGCAGGTAATGCACCAGCAGCTCTTCGATGAACGGCTCCAGGCGCTTGGGCAACTGGGCGAAGAACACCCCGAGGTTTTCCAGCACGCGTGGACGCGACAACTGCTGACCGGGTGTTTCCGCCCTGATGCCCGCACCGTCGATCAGGTACAGCTTGCCGGCATGGCGCAGCAGGTTGTCCAGGTGCAGGTCTTCCTGCCAAAGGCCTTGGGCGTGCATGTGCGCCACAGCCGTGAGCGCTTCGCCCAGTACCAGGTGCTGCTCGTCCGCCAGCACTGGCAGGTTTTCCACTGCGGCCCAGGCATCGGCCAGGCTTTGGGCACCGTCAAGGAACTCGAACAGCAGCCAGCCGCCCTCGCCTTCCTTGAGGCCGTCGGCCAGTAGCGTCGGTGTGGTCAGGCCTTGTTCGGCCAGCAACTTCACACCCTGCAGTTCGCGCTGGAAATGCCGCGCGGCGTTACCACCGACCAGCAGCTTCGCCAGCACCGGTGTGCCACGCCAGACACCAGCGCCCACATAACGCTGGCCCGGCAGCACACGCAGCAGGGTGAGCAGTTGCAAGTCGGCACTGCCGGCGGCATCAACCAACGTGATACTCAGGGGCAGCGTCGGGCTGCGCCCGGCATCCTTCAGTTCAGACAAACGCATCAGCGAGCCTCTTTTTCACGACGGCGTTGCGTCAGCCGTTGCAGCCAGGTGTCGACCAGCGCGCCGTCAGCCGGCTGCCCCAGGTAGGTCGCCAGCAAAGTACGTACATCCTGCACGCGCCAGGCCTGCGCGCGGCGCAGCAGCGGCTCCAGGTCCTTGAGGCGGTCACGCATGCCGAACAGCAGCGGCCGGGTCTTTTCCAGGTCGATCAATTGCGCGTCCCAACCCTCACGGCGTTGACGCAGGAAAATGTGCTTGGGGTAGAAGCAACCATGCACCTGGCCGGCGCTGTGCAGGGTGCGCGCCAGCTGACCGCAGGCCTGCAGGATGCCAGTGCGCTCGGCTTCACCCAACCGCGGCCACTGCGCCAGCAGGCTGTCGAGGTCGGCCCATTCGTCCAGAGCGCGGGTCATCAGGATAGCCCGGTGCTTGCCGCCCTGCTTGCGCTCGCCGTAGAACACCGCCTGCAATGCCGGAATGCGCAGCTTCTGGTAGCGACTGATGTTGCGGAATTCGCGGGCGAAGGTGGGCTCGCCGAACGGCCGGTGCAAGGTACGGGTCAGGTAGTCGCTCTGGCGCTTGAGGTAGTAGCCCTTGCCTTCGAGTTCCAGACGGAAGACGCTGCTCCAGCCACCACGGCCGGTGTTGGGTTCGTCCACAGCATCAAGTTGCAGCGCCCACAGTGCCTCGAAGTTGTCCAGGCCATGGCGCTTGAGCAGCGCGAGGTCCGCGCTGGCCAGGTAATCGGTCATTCCCTTCCCTCGAAAAAGCCCAGTACCCGATGAATGCGCTTCTTGTCACGCACATTCAGCCGGTCGCGGCCACGGTATTGCAGGTAGAAGCGCAGGCGCTGGGTAGCTGACAGGTGGTATTTGGCCACTTTGTCCAGGCATGCCAGGTCCTTGATCATCCGGTGGCGCCACATGAAACCGCGCCAGAAGTCGCCGGTGGGGCAGTCGATGAAGAATAGCGTGCCTTGGTCATCGACCAGCAGGTTGCGCCACTTCAGGTCGTTATGGGCAAAGCGGTGTTGGTGCATGACCCGGGTATGGCGCGCCAGTTGACGGCTGACATGGTCGACCCAGCTGCGGTCGGCCAAGCGCGCATCGTTGTTATCGGCCAGGGCCGACAGGTCTTCGGTGTGCGGCAGCTCACGGGTGATCATAGCGCCACGGCCAAAGGCCAGGCCGTTGCGCTCCAGGCCCCAGGCCACGACTTCGGCAGTGGGAATACCCCATTTGGCGAACTGCTTGAGGTTTTGCCATTCGGCCTTGATGCGTGGCCGCCCCAGGTACCGGCGCATGTGCTTGCCGGCCCCGGTGTAGCGCTTGACGTAGTAGTTGATCCCGTCACGCTCGATGCGTACCACCTCACTGAGCGGGTCGCGGGTCAGCCGTTCGCCCTGGAGGGCGAACACCGCGTCGAGGCTGCCGAAGTCCGCCGCCAGGTGTTCGTACCCCGGCGCCAGTGTCCAACTCGCCATCAGAGTGCGTCCCCATAGCGTTGCTTGCGATCGTAGAGTTTCTGGGCCTTGCGCTCCAACCAGGCGAGCAGTGCGGCTTCGTCCTTCAGCACCTGCCGCAGCGGACGCTGGAAGTAACCGCGCAGGAAGCGCAGCTTGTCGCGTTGGGTCAGGCCAATGTCCAGGGCCGAAAAGTACAGCGCAGCCAGGTCTTTGTCGCGCCAGCGGCGGCTGATTCTGGCACGGGTTTGCGCGCGGTGCAGGTCGATCACCGACAGTTTGAAGTCATCTGCCGTCACCGGTCGGTCGGTGTGCAGCAGAAAATGGCAGATGTAGCAATCGCGGTGGTTGACCCCGGCGCGGTGCATCCCGCCGGTCATCTTCGCCACCTCGGCGATCAGTGCACGCTTCAGGCGCGGCTCAGGCGGCTGCTTGACCCAGTCGATGCTGAAGTCTTCCAGGCTGATGGTCGGCGCCAGCTCTTCAGTGATGATGAACGAGTGCTGCGCGGCCGGGTTGCTGCCACGCTCGCCATAGGCGACTGCGGTCATGGTAGGCACACCCACCTCATGCAGGCGCTGGATGGCCTTCCACTCCTGGCCGGCACCGAGCACCGGCAGCTTGGCGGTGAACAGGTTCTTGAAGATCTCGCCCCAGCCGATGCCACGGTGGATCTTGACGAAAAAGCCCTCGCCAGCCACTTCGGTGCGCAGCGTGCGGCGCCCTTCCAGCTCGCGATAGACCTCGCCTTGCAGCGCCTCCACGGCGTCGAAGGCATCACGCCCGGCCCACAGGCGTTTGAAGGGTTCGGCCAATATCAGCTTCATGCGGTTTTTTGCCCCAGGATCACGTCGGCAGCATGCTGCGGCATGCTGTACAGATCGGCGCTATCAGCAAATGCCAGGCCATTGCGCGACCAGCTGGCACGCGCCTGCGGGTCTTCGAGCATGCGCTGCAGATAGCCGTTGAGCTGATCTTGTTCGAACGGCTCGTCCAGCACCAGGCCGCTGTCGGCCTCGGCAATGTAGTGGGCATAACCGCACACCTTGGACACCAGCACCGGCAAGCCGGCGACCAACGCTTCGAGCAGCACCGTACCGGTATTCTCGTTGTACGCCGGGTGAATCAGCAGGTCGGCGCCCAGCAGGAAGCGCGGGATATCGCTGCGGCCCTTGAGGAACTGCACCTGGTCGCCCAGGCCCAGAGTGGCGCTTTGCAGCTGGAATACCTTGGGGTCGTCCTGGCCGATCACCATCAGCCTGGTGCGTTTGCGCAGGGCCGACGGCAGCGCGGCCAGTGCCTTGAGGCTGCGGTCCACACCTTTGGTCTTGAAGCCTGAGCCAATCTGCACCAGCAGCAGGTCGTCATCCCCAAGATTGAATTCCTTGCGGAACTCGGCGCGGATCTCGGCGGCATTGGCCGGCGCACGGCGATCCTGGGAAATGCCTGGCGGCAGCAGGTGGAAGCGTTCTACCGGGGTGCCGTAATGCTTGATGAACAGCGGCTGCTGCACTTCGGAAATCATCAGCACTTCGGTATGGGCGTCCTTGGCAAACACCGCACGCTCGTACTCGGCAAAGTGCCGGTAGCGGCCCCAGCGGCGGTACAGCCCACCGCGCAGGGTCTGTGCCTTGTCCTCGAAGCAGCCGTCGGCGGCGTAGTACACGTCCAGCCCTGGCATCTTGTTGAAGCCGATCAGGCGGTCGACCGGGCGCTTGGCCAGGTCGGCGGCCATCCAGGCGCTGAGCTTCTCGTTGCGGCGGTGGTTGAAGATCGCCTTCACCGGCGCCACCAGCACCTCGAAGCCCGGCGGAATGTCACCCTCCCAGATCAGCGTATACACACGGATCTGGTGGCCCCGCTTCTGGCATTCCAGGGCAATGCGCATGAAGTCGCGCTGCAGCCCGCCGAAGGGGAAATATTTGTAAAGCACGAAAGCCAGTTGCATCAACGGACATCCTCAGCCAGCAGCAACGCGCTCAAGCGGCTCGCCACATGCTCGGGATTCAGGCGAGTGAAGCACAGTGGCCACTCGCGTTTCAGATCGAACCGGGCCAGGTCATCGGCGCTCGGTTTGTAGGTGCACTTCTTCTGCAGGCAGGGAGCGCAAGGCCAGTCACTGGCCTGGTGAATCTGGGTCCGTCCGTAGGCGCCAGTCAGGCCCGGGTTGGTTGGGCCAAACAGCGAAAGGGTGGGCACATCGAGTGCCGCCGCCAGGTGGCCAAGGCCGGTATCGACCGCCACGCAGGCCTTTGCCGCCGCCAGAACACGAGCGACGCCGGCAAGGTTCAATTTGGGGAGCACCTGGCAGTTGTTCAAGCCTTGGGCAATTCGCTCGGCCCGCGCCTTCTCAGCCGGATTACCCCAGGGCAGGCGCACTTCCAGCTTGCGCCGGCCCATGCGCTCGGCCAGTTCGCGCCAGTAGGCTTCGGGCCAGTGCTTGGTCGCCCAGGTGGTGCCATGCAGGAACACCACATAGGGCGCAGCTGGCGGCAGTTGCAGGCGGTCGAGGTCCAGGCCGTAGTTGCCGATGCCTTCTGGCAGGTCATAAGCCAGGGCCATGGCAAACAGTTGGCGCACCCGCTCCACCGCGTGCTGGCCGGTAGCGACCGACAGAGGCCGGTCGTAGAAGCGGCTGGCCCAGCCTTCGCGCGCCGAGTAGCGGTCCAGGCCGGCTACGGGTGCCTTCACGTAACGGGTCAACCAGGCCGACTTGACCAGGCCCTGGGCGTCGATCACAAGGTCATACTTGCGCTCGCGCACGCGCTGCTTGAACGCCTTCCACTCGCCACTCTTGATGGTTTGCCAGAGGTTCTTGCGCCAGCGACGGATCGCCACCGGGATGACCTGGTCGACCGCGGGGTGCCAACTGGGGATTTCGGCGAAGCCTTCTTCCACCACCCAATCGAAACGGATGCCGGGAATGGCATGGGCGGCATCGGTAAGCGCCGGCAGGGTGTGGATGACATCCCCCAGCGACGAGGTCTTGATGATCAGTACCCGCACTTAGTCGACCTCGGCCACGGTATCGATCAGGTCCGGTCCGCTGAGGCTGTGCAGGGCGGCAATCACTTTGCCCGGTTCCAGCAGACGCAGGCAGTTGTAATGGCCGAAGCGACAGGTGCGGTCAAAGCACGGGCTGCACTCGATACCGGTGCGCACCACTTCCACCTGTTCGGCCAGCGGTGGGGTGAAGCCGGGTGAAGTCGAGCCGTACACCGCCACCAACGGACGGTTCAGCGCAGCGGCCACGTGCATCAGACCGGAATCGTTGGACACCACGGCATGGGCGCAGGACATCAGGTCGATGGCCTCGGCCAGCGAGGTCTCACCGGCCAGGTTGGACGACTCTTCACGGAACCCCGGAATCAGCCGGTCGCGGATCTGCTCACCGACCGGGTGATCGTTCTTCGAGCCGAACAGCCACACTTGCCAGCCTTGGCGAATCATCGCATCGGCCACAGCGGCATAGTGCTCTGCCGGCCAGCGCTTGGCTTCGCCAAACTCGGCGCCAGGGCACAGCGCCAGTACCGGACGGTCCAGTTCCAGGCCGAACTTGGCCAGGGCGGCGTCACGGCTTTGCGCTTCGATCTGCAGGTTGGGGCGCGGGTATGGCTGCGGCAGCTCGGCGCCGGGTGCGTAAGCCAGGGCCATGAAGCGCTCGATCATCAGCGGATAGCGGGCCTTGTCCAGCTTGCGCACATCGTTCAGCAGACCGAAGCGCATTTCACCGCGCCAGCCGGTGCGTTTGGGAATGCCGGCAAAAAAGGGCACCAGCGCCGACTTGAGCGAGTTGGGCAGCAGGATAGCCTGGTCGTACTGGCCGGCCAGGGACTTGCCGATGCGCCGACGTGTGGCCAGCTCCAGCGCGCCGTGACCGAGCGGGAAGCTCAAGGCCTGACGCACTTCAGGCATGCGTTCGAGGATCGGCCGGCTCCATTCAGGGGCCAGCACGTCGATCACGCAGTCGGGGTGCTGCTGTTTCAGGCACTGGAACAGGGTCTGCGCCATCACCATGTCGCCGACCCAGCTGGGGCCAATGATCAGTATTCTCATGCTTAGTCCAGAAACGCTCGGGGAGGCTACAGGCTGCGGTACAGCCTGGCCTCCCCTCTTTATATTCAGGCTATGTGGCGGACAGTGTACCACTCACATGGCCTATTCGCGGGCAAGCCCGCTCCCACAGGGATTGCACACTGCTCAGGGCCTGTGCAGTACCTGTGGGAGCGGGCTTGCCCGCGAATAAGCCAACACGGTATCAGCTTAAACCCAACTCACCCCAGATCCGCCGCACTTCACGGCGTTCATCGGCAAACTGCGCCGCATCGATCACCCCGGCCTCCTTCTGCAGGGCCTGGCGGTGGGAGGCCGAGCGGAACGCCTTGTACACTTCACGCAACAGCACCGCGTCACTGGCCGGCATCAGGTTCGCCTGCTCCAGCTCTTCCAGAATGCGGATGTTATCGGTCCATCGAAGTATGGCCGGATGGTCATGGGACCAGGCCAAAGCGGCGTATTGCACCATAAATTCGATATCGACGATACCGCCGGCATCCTGCTTGATATCGAAGGGTACGCCGGCGTCGAAAGCGTTCGCCGCAGTACCGGCAGCCGTAGCCTTGGTACCGAGGTTGTCACGCATCTTGGCGCGCATTTCACTCACCTCGCCGCGCAGTTTTTCCAGGTCGCGGGCCTGGCCCAGTACCTTGGCACGCACACCTTCGAATGCCGCCCCCACCTGCTTGCAACCCACCAGCACACGGGCCCGTACCAGCGCCTGGTGTTCCCAGGTCCAGGCTTCGTTCTGCTGGTAGCGCTCGAAGGCGCCCAGCGAGCTGACCAGCAGGCCCGAGGCGCCGGACGGGCGCAGGCGCATATCCACGTCGTACAGTTGGCCCGAGTTGGTCTGGGTGGTCAGCAAGTGGATGATGCGCTGCCCCAGACGCGTGAAGAACTGCGCACTGTCGATAGGCTTCGCACCGTCGGTTTCCGCCTGCGGATCGCCGTCATGGATGAAGACCAGGTCCAGGTCCGAACCGTGGCCTAGCTCCAGGCCGCCCATCTTGCCGTAACCGATGATGATGAAACCCGGGTCGCACAGGCTGCCGTCGCTGCGCTTGGGTTGGCCGTGGCGGGCCACGGTCTGGCGCCAGGCCAAGGCCAACACCTGGTCGAGGATGGCTTCCGCCAGCCAGGTCAGGTAGTCGCTGACTTTCATCAACGGCAGGTTGCCGCTGATTTCCGAGGCGGCCACGCGCAGGCTGTGGGCCAGCTTGAAATGGCGCAGCGCCTCCATCTGCTGCTCCAGGTCGTCCTCGGGGATGCGCGTCAGGCGCTCGCGCAGCTCGCTGGCCAGTTCTGGCGCCAAGGGCGGGCTGAACAAGCGGCCCTCATTGAGCAGTTCGTCGAGCAGCAACGGGTAAAGGGCAATCTGCTCGGCAATCCACGGGCTGGCGGCGCACAGCGTCAGCAAACGGCGCAAGGCACCGGGGTTTTCGGTCAGCAGTACCAGGTAGGCAGAACGCCTTGCCACAGCCTCGACCAATGGCAACACCCGCTCAAGTACCAGGTCGGGGTTGTCATGCTCCACCGCCTGGGCAAGCAGCCGTGGGATGAATGCGTCAAGTCGCTCACGGCCGATGCGCTGCATCGAGCGCAACTGCGGGCTGGAACGCAGCCCGGCCAGGCGCCTCAAGGCTTCGGCGGGTTGCTTGAAGCCAGCCTCTTGCAATTGCCGGCCAGCGGCTTCTTCATCCTGCGCCTGCTCCCACAACGGCGACCACTCACCACCCACCACCAGTTCGCCTTCGCCGTCTTCATCATCCGGGTCGGCAATGACCTGGCGGAAATGCCAGTCGATACGGCCTCGCCAGTACATCAGCTGGTCGTGGAAGCTCTGCCAATCGGCAAAACCGAGCACATAGGCCACGCGAGCCTGATCGGTCTCACCTTCCGGTAACATTTGCGTCTGGCGGTCGGCGATGGCCTGGATGGCGTGCTCGGTGTAGCGCAGGAACTCATAGCCCTCGCGCAACTCGGCCACCACTGCTGGCGGCAGGTAGCCTTGGCCTTCCAGGGTGGCCAGCACCTTGAGCAACGGCCGCTGCTGCAGGCTGAGGTCACGCCCGCCGTGGATCAGCTGGAAAGCCTGGGCAATGAATTCCACTTCGCGAATACCACCGGCACCCAGCTTGATGTTCTCGGCCATGCCCTTGCGCCGCACTTCCTGCTGGATCAGCTGCTTCATGGTGCGCAGCGCTTCGATTGCGGAAAAGTCCAGGTAGCGGCGGTACACGAACGGGCGCAGCATCTCCTGCAGCTGCGCGCCGGCCGCCTGGTCGCCGGCCACCACCCGCGCCTTGATCATCGCGTAACGTTCCCAGTCACGGCCCTGGTCCTGGTAGTACTGCTCCAGTGCATTGAAGCTGAGCACCAGGGCACCCGCCGAACCATAGGGACGCAGGCGCATGTCAACGCGGAATACAAAGCCGTCGACGGTAACCGGGTCCAGCGCCTTGATCAGCCTTTGGCCCAGGCGCGTGAAGAACTCCTGGTTATCCAGCGAGCGCTTCACCCCTTCGGTTTCACCGCCCTCGGGGAAACCGAAGATCAGGTCGATGTCCGACGACAGGTTAAGCTCTACCGCTCCCAGCTTGCCCATGCCCAGCACCACCATGTGCTGCGGCTGGCCGCTGCGGTTGCCGATGGGCGTCCCGAATTGCTGGCAATGGCGCGGGTACAGCCATTGGTAGGCTTCGTCGATGGCCGCATCGGCAAGGTCCGACAGGTCGCGGCAGGTTTCGCCAAGTTCCGCCTGACGGGTAATGTCGCGCCAGATAATGCGCAACTGCTGGCGGTTGCGCGCGCGGCGCAGATTGCGCGCCAGCTCGTCCTCGCTCTGTGCCGCCTGGGCTGTTGCGGCGATTTGCCCGCGCAGCTCACCCGGGGCGTATCGCCGCTCCAGCTCGCCACTGGCCAGCAGGGCGAACAGCATGGCGGGCTCGCGCTGGGCCAAACTGAGCACGAATTCACTGGCAGCAGCCACCTGGTCGAACTGCTGCCGGTGCAGCGGGCTCCAGGCCTGCAGGTCGAGTTCGGGGTGGCCGGCCACGGCATCGCTGATGAACTGCTGGTTGCGAGTGACCAGCGGCTGCAAGGTGGCAGGCAGATCGGAGGGCAAAGGTAGGCGCATGGTCTATCCTTGATCGGCGTGAAATAGAGGGGAAAAAGCGGCCAAGGGGAAGCCGGACCACGGTTGGACTGTCGTACAAAAGTTGGAAATAGCTGAAAAAAACGAAAACTTGGCAACAAACATCAAGAACCACCCGTTCGCGACACAATGCCAACCAACATGAACGTTTTTCCTCACAAGCCAAGGTGCGACCAAACGTCGCACAAATGTAGTTTTACTACTACTCGTGTCGTGTAAAAGCATGAAATGCGAAAGCAAATGTAGTAAAACTACAACGCGCCGGAAGACACCCCGGTAATCCAAGAATTCACGACGTCTGCCCATAAGGCCAGTCGCAATCTCAGGCAATCGATTCTGGTTGCCTTTCCGCCCTGGAGCAAGCCATGCAAGACCTCGATCCAATCGAAACCCAGGAATGGCTGGATGCCCTGGAGTCGGTCCTCGACAAAGAAGGCGAAGACCGCGCTCATTACCTGATGACCCGTATGGGCGAGCTGGCCACCCGTAGTGGCTCCCAGCTGCCGTATGCGATCACCACGCCATACCGCAACACCATCCCTGTCACCCACGAAGCACGCATGCCTGGCGACCTGTTCATGGAACGCCGCATTCGCTCGATGGTGCGTTGGAACGCGCTGGCCATGGTCATGCGCACCAACCTGAAAGACTCGGACCTGGGCGGACACATCTCTAGCTTCGCCTCCAGTGCCACCCTGTACGACATCGGCTTCAACTACTTCTTCCAGGCCCCTACCGAAGAACACGGCGGCGACCTGGTCTTCTTCCAGGGCCACGCATCGCCAGGCGTCTACGCCCGTGCCTTCATGGAAGGCCGTATCAGCGAAGACCAGATGAACAACTTCCGTCAGGAAGTGGACGGCAACGGCCTGTCTTCGTACCCGCACCCATGGTTGATGCCTGACTTCTGGCAGTTCCCGACCGTTTCGATGGGTCTGGGCCCAATCCAGGCGATCTACCAGGCACGCTTCATGAAGTACCTGGAAGCCCGTGGCTTCATCCCGGCCGGCAAGCAGAAGGTCTGGTGCTTCATGGGCGACGGTGAGTGCGACGAGCCGGAATCCCTGGGTGCAATCGCCCTGGCCGGCCGCGAGAAGCTGGACAACCTGATCTTCGTCATCAACTGCAACCTGCAGCGCCTCGACGGCCCGGTTCGCGGCAACGGCAAGATCATCCAGGAACTCGAAGGCGTGTTCCGTGGCGGTGGCTGGAACGTCAACAAAGTCGTCTGGGGCCGTTTCTGGGACCCACTGCTGGCCAAGGACACCAACGGCGCCCTGCAGCGCCGCATGGACGAAGTCATCGACGGCGAATACCAGAACTACAAAGCCAAAGACGGCGCGTACGTTCGCGAGCACTTCTTCAACACCCCGGAACTCAAGGCCATGGTCGAAGACCTGTCCGACGAAGAGATCTGGAAGCTCAACCGTGGCGGTCACGACCCGTACAAGGTCTACGCGGCGTATCACCAGGCTGTGAACCACAAAGAGCAGCCGACCGTCATCCTGGCCAAGACCATCAAGGGTTACGGCACCGGTGCTGGCGAAGCCAAGAACACCGCGCACAACACCAAGAAGGTCGACGTCGACAGCCTGCGTCACTTCCGTGACCGCTTCGACATCCCGGTCAAGGATGCCGACCTGGAGAACCTGCCGTTCTTCAAGCCGGAAGAAGGTTCTGCCGAAGCCAAGTACCTGGCCGAGCGCCGCGCAGCCCTGGGTGGCTTCGTACCGCAGCGCCGTGCCAAGAGCTTCAGCGTGCCGACCCCGCCACTGGAAACGCTGAAAGCGATCCTGGACGGCTCGGGCGACCGCGAAATCTCCACCACCATGGCCTTCGTGCGTATTCTGGCGCAGCTGGTCAAGGACAAGGACATCGGCCAGCGCATCGTCCCGATCATCCCGGACGAAGCCCGTACCTTCGGTATGGAAGGCATGTTCCGCCAGTTGGGCATCTACTCGTCGGTCGGCCAGCTCTACGAGCCAGTCGATAAAGACCAGGTGATGTTCTACCGCGAAGACAAGAAGGGCCAGATCCTCGAGGAAGGCATCAACGAAGCCGGCGCCATGTCGTCGTTCATCGCTGCCGGTACCTCGTACAGCTGCCACAACCAGCCGATGCTGCCGTTCTACATCTTCTACTCGATGTTCGGTTTCCAGCGTATTGGCGACCTGGCCTGGGCCGCTGGCGACAGCCGCACCCGTGGCTTCCTGATCGGCGGTACCGCCGGCCGTACCACCCTCAACGGTGAAGGCCTGCAGCACGAAGACGGTCACAGCCACATGATGGCGGGCACCATCCCGAACTGCCGCACCTACGATCCGACCTACGGCTACGAGCTGGCGGTGATCATCCAGGACGGCATGAAGAAGATGACCGAAGAGCAACAGGACATCTTCTACTACATCACCGTGATGAACGAATCCTACCAGCAGCCAGCCATGCCGGCCGGTGTCGAGGAAGGCATCATCAAGGGCATGTACCTGCTGGAAGAGGACACCCGCGAAGCCGCACACCACGTACAGCTGATGGGCTCCGGCACCATCCTGCGCGAAGTCCGCGAAGCCGCGAAGATCCTGCGTGAAGAGTTCAACGTCGGTGCCGACGTGTGGAGCGTCACCAGCTTCAACGAACTGCGCCGTGACGGCCTGGCCGTGGAACGCGCCAACCGCCTGAAGCCTGGCCAGAAGCCAAAGCAGACCTACGTCGAGCAGTGCCTGAACGGTCGCAAAGGCCCGGTTATCGCCTCTACCGACTACATGAAGCTGTTCGCCGAGCAGATTCGCCAGTGGGTACCGAGCAAAGAGTTCAAAGTCCTGGGTACCGACGGTTACGGTCGCAGCGACAGCCGCAAGAAGCTGCGTCACTTCTTCGAAGTCGACCGCCACTTCGTGGTGCTGGCTGCCCTGGAAGCCCTGGCTGACCGTGGCGAGATCGAACCCAAGGTTGTTGCAGACGCTATCGTCAAGTTCGGTATCGACCCGGACAAGCGCAACCCACTGGACTGCTGAGGAGTATTTTTAAGTGAGCGAACTCATTCGCGTACCTGACATCGGCAGCGGTGAAGGTGAAATCATCGAGCTGTTCGTCAAGGTCGGTGATCGTATCGAGGCTGACCAGAGCCTGCTGACCCTGGAGTCCGACAAGGCCTCCATGGAAATTCCGGCGCCCAAGGCCGGCGTCATCAAGGAACTGAAGGTCAAGCTGGGCGACCGCCTGAAAGAAGGCGACGAGCTGCTGGTCCTGGAAGCCGAGGGCGCCGCTGCTGCGGCCCCTGAGGCTCCGGCCGCTGCCGCTGCTCCGGCTGCTGCTCCAGCGCCAGCCGCTGAAGCCGCTCCGGCTGCTCCGGCCGCAGCCCCGGCTGCTGCCAGCGTGCAGGACATCCACGTGCCGGACATTGGTTCGTCGGGCAAGGCCAAGATCATCGAAGTGCTGGTCAAGGTCGGCGACACCGTCGAAGCCGACCAGTCGCTGATTACCCTGGAGTCCGACAAGGCTTCCATGGAAATCCCGTCGCCGGCTGCCGGCGTGGTCGAAGAAGTACTGTGCAAGCTGGAAGACGAAGTCGGCACTGGCGACCTGATCTTCAAGCTCAAGGTTGCTGGCGCTGCGCCTGCTGCGGCAGCGGCTCCAGCTGCTGCTGCCCCGGCCAAGGCTGAGGCTGCTCCGGCTGCCGCACCTGCTCCTGCTGCTGCCCCGGCCGCTGCCGCAGCACCGGTTGCTACCGCACCGGCTGCCGGCAGCAATGCCAAGGTTCACGCAGGCCCGGCGGTTCGCCAGCTGGCCCGTGAATTTGGTGTCGACCTGGGCGCGGTTGCCGCCACCGGTCCGCACGGCCGCATCCTGAAAGAAGACGTGCAGGTGTACGTCAAGGCGATGATGCAGAAGGCCAAGGAAGCACCGGCAGCCGCTGGCGCAACCGGCGGCGCCGGCATCCCGCCGATCCCTGCCGTGGACTTCAGCAAGTTCGGTGAAGTGGAAGAAGTGGCCCTGACCCGCCTGATGCAGGTCGGTGCTGCCAACCTGCACCGCAGCTGGCTCAACGTGCCGCACGTGACCCAGTTCGACTCTGCCGACATCACCGAGCTGGAAGCCTTCCGCGTTGCGCAGAAGGCCGTGGCCGAGAAAGCTGGCGTGAAGCTGACCGTGCTGCCACTGCTGCTCAAGGCCTGCGCCTTCCTGCTCAAGGAACTGCCGGACTTCAACAGCTCGCTGGCGCCAAGCGGCAAGGCCATCATCCGCAAGAAGTACGTGCACATCGGCTTCGCCGTGGACACCCCGGACGGCCTGCTGGTCCCTGTGATCAAGAACGTCGACCAGAAGAGCCTGCTGCAACTGGCTGCCGAAGCCGCTGCACTGGCCGAGAAGGCGCGCACCAAGAAGCTGTCGGCCGACGAGATGCAAGGCGCTTGCTTCACCATCTCCAGCCTCGGCCACATTGGCGGCACCGGCTTCACGCCGATCGTCAACGCGCCGGAAGTGGCTATCCTGGGCGTCTCCAAGGCGACCATGCAGCCAGTCTGGGATGGCAAGGCCTTCCAGCCTAAGCTGATGCTGCCGCTTTCGCTGTCCTACGATCACCGTGTGATCAACGGCGCTGCCGCCGCGCGCTTCACCAAGCGCCTGGGCGACGTGCTGGGCGATATCCGCACCATGCTGCTGTAAGCCAGCACACTGCCCCTCCTTGCGAGGGGCAGTACCCTTTTCGAGCTGCCACGCTCGTACCTCAACCCCGTCGATTGGCGGGGCTTTTTTTGCCTGGAAAAAGCTGGGAGGGCTTCGCCCTCCTTTCGCGACACAAGGCCGCTCCCACAGGCAATCGCAGTCCACATTGTGGGAGTAACTGTCTTGCTCAATTTCTAAAAGCTGGCGCGATCCCTGTGGGAGCGGCCTTGTGTCGCGATGGGCCGCAAAGCGGCCCCAAAATCTCCAGCCAAACTGCAGAATCGGCCACGTCAGCCGATAACCTGTCCACAGCATCAAGCATGGCCGCTTGCCAGCCCTCGGGACATGATGCAACCTTGCCAAATCCGCCGCAGCCACAAGGCAGCGTTCCCTCTTCAAGCGAGTCTTCGATGAAAAGCCAACCCGATGCCGCCAGCCGTGTGGCGGCCGAGGTCGTGACACAGTTACCCGTGCCCTCGCGGCTCGGCATGCTGCGTTTCGAAAGGCTCAACGAAGCCACCTGGGCCATGCTCTACCTTGACCCAGCCTGTGAGCGCCAGTTCGGCCTGAAAACCGGCGAGCTGTGTGCCCTGATTGACGCGCCCTACGCCAGCCTGATGGAACCCGAAGCACGCTACCGGCTGCACGACGAAATCCAGTTGCAACTGGCCCAGCGCGGCTACTATCGCGTGCGCTACACCCTGCACACGCCGAGAACCTCGCTGCGCCTGCTGGAAGCGGGTGAAGCCTACAAGCAACACAACCGCCAACTGTTGCGCGGCTACCTGAGCGTGCTCGACGACCAGCAGGAAGAGACCGGCGAACCCGGCGCCAGCGACCTGGAGTCACGCAACAACCGCCTGCAACTGGCCCTGCAGCTGAACCAGCGCACGCAGCAAGAACAACTGGAGCACCTGGAGCGGGTGCGCGGCCAGCAGGACCTTATCCTGCGCCTCGCCCGCCATCGCTACAGCGCGGGCAACTCGCTGCTCGAAGCGGCCCAGCTGATCACCCAGAGCGCCTGCGAAATCTACAAGGTCGACAGCGCCAGCATCTGGCACCTGGAAGACCAACGCCTGGAACCGATCATCGCCTGGTACCGCGACGCGCAGGAGCACCGCCAGCCCGAAGCCATCGATGCCAGCCGCTTCCCCGACTACCTGGATGCACTGCACGCAAGCCGCGCCATCGACGCTCACAACGCCGGCCACGACCCGCGCACCCGCGCCCTGGCGCAAAGCATGCGCCCGGAAAACAAGGCCATGCTCGACGCCAGCATCCGTGTCGATGGCCAGGTGATCGGCGTGTTGTGCCTGGAGCAAACCGGCCAGCCACGGGCCTGGCAGTCGGACGAGATTGCCTTTGCCGGCGAGCTGGCCGACCAGTTCGCCCAAGTGATCACAAACCACAAACGACGGGCCGCGGCCAGCGCCCTGCACCTGTTCCAGCGTGCGGTCGAGCAGAGCGCCAGCGCCTTTCTGCTGGTGAACCGCGACGGCCGGGTGGAGTACGTCAACCCCAGCTTCACCGCCATCACCCAGTACAGTACCGACGAAGTGCAGGGCCGCCAGCTGGGCGAGCTACCGGCCCTGGAGAACCTCAGCGAACTGCTGTTCGACTCGCCGTCGAGCCTGGCCATGGGCAACAGTTGGCAGGGCGAGTTCAAGAGCCGGCGCAAAAACCTGGAGCCGTACTGGGGCCAGTTGTCGATTTCCAAGGTGTACGGTGACAACCGTGAGCTGACCCACTACATCGGCATCTACGAAGACGTCACCCAGACCAAGCTGGCCCAGCAACGCATCGAACGCCTGGCTTACACCGACAACCTCACCAACCTGGGCAACCGCCCGGCGTTCATCCGCAGCCTGGACGAGCGCTTCGCCCGCGATGGCGAAAGCTCGATGTGCCTGCTGCTGGTGGACATCGACAACTTCAAGCGCATCAACGACAGCCTTGGCCACCAGACCGGCGACAAGCTGCTGATCAGCCTGGCCAGGCGTTTGCGCAACAGCCTGCACAGCGGTGGCATCCTGGCGCGCTTTGCCAGTAACGAGTTCGCCGTGCTGCTCGACGACACCAGCCTTGAAGATGGCCAAGGCGTTGCCCAGCAGTTGTTGTGCACCCTCGACAAGCCGATGTTCGTCGACAACCAGCTGATCAACGTCACCGCCTCGGTAGGCCTGGCCTGTGCACCGTTGCACGGCGTCGACCCGGCCAGCCTGATGAAGAATGCCGGCCTTGCATTGCACAAGGCCAAGGCCAACGGTAAACACCAGGTACAGGTGTTTACCGAAGTGCTCAACGCCGAAGCCAGCTACAAGCTGTTCGTAGAGAACAACCTGCGTCGTGCCCTGACCCAGAATGAGCTGGACGTGTTCTACCAGCCCAAACTGTGCCTGCGCAGCGGTCGCCTGCTGGGCCTGGAAGCGCTGCTGCGCTGGAACCACCCCGAACGCGGCATGATCCGCCCGGACCAGTTCATCAGCGTGGCCGAGGAAACCGGCCTGATCATCCCTATCGGCAAATGGGTGGTGCGCCAGGCGTGCTGCATGAGCCAGCAACTGCGCAAGGCCGGCCTGGGCAACTTGCATGTAGCCATCAACCTGTCGCCCAAACAGTTCTCCGACCCGGACCTGGTGGCGTCGATCAGCACCATCCTCAAGGAAGAAGCCCTGCCCCCGCACCTGCTGGAGCTGGAATTGACCGAAGGCCTGCTGCTGGAAGCCAGCGAAGACACCCACCGCCAGCTGGACGAGCTGAAGGCCCTGGGCCTGACCTTGGCCATGGACGACTTCGGCACCGGTTACTCGTCGCTGAGCTACTTGAAGAAGTTTCCGATCGACATCCTCAAGATCGATCGCAGCTTCATCAACGAAATCCCCGACAACCAGGACGACATGGAAATCACCTCGGCGGTGGTGGCCATGGCCCACAACCTGAAGCTGAAGGTGGTGGCCGAAGGGATCGAGACGCCGGAGCAGCTGGCATTCCTGCGCCGTCACCGCTGCGACGTGGGCCAGGGTTACCTGTTCGACCGGCCGATTCCCGGGCGCGAGCTGGCCGAGCGGCTGAAGCGCTATCCGCGTGGCCCGGTGGCCTGACAGCTGCGTAATCCTCGGGCACTATAGAAGCCATTCGGGCCCTTTCGCGGGCACGCCCGCTCCCACAGAAACACCACAACCTTTGAAACCTGTGCTGTACCTGTGGGAGCGGGCATGCCCGCGAAGGCCCAAACCCCTACCCCACTGAATAAACACAGAGGAACGGCCATGGTCCTGCGTTCGGAAATCCTGGTGAACAAAAACGTCATGCCAACTGCGGAACAGGCCCTGCCTGGCCGCGACACGCCAATGAGCCTGCCCGAGTTCCACTATGTCTTCAAAGACACCCCGCTGCTCGGCCCGTTCTTCGAAGGCGCCATCGACTTCGCCATCTTCGGCCTGGGTTGCTTCTGGGGCGCGGAGCGCCGCTTCTGGCAGCGTGAAGGTGTGGTCAGCACCGTGGTCGGCTACGCCGGCGGCTTCACCCCGCACCCTACCTACGAAGAAGTCTGCTCGGGCCTGACCGGCCACACCGAAGTGGTGCTGGTGGTGTTCGACAAGGACAAGGTCAGCTACCGCGAACTGCTGGCAATGTTCTGGGAGCTGCACAACCCGACCCAAGGCATGCGCCAAGGCAACGACATCGGCACCCAGTACCGCTCGGCCATCTACTGCACCAGCCCGGAACAGCTGGAACAGGCCAAGGCCAGCCGCGACGCCTTCCAGGCCGAGCTGAGCAAGGCCGGCTTCGGTGAGATCACCACCGAAATCGACCAGGCACCGACCGTCTATTTCGCCGAGGCCTACCACCAGCAGTACCTGGCCAAGAACCCGGACGGCTACTGCGGCATCGGCGGCACCGGCGTGTGCCTGCCACCCAGCCTGCAAGGTAACTGAAGCATGAGCACGATGACCCTGTTCCACTCGCCGTTGTCGCCTTTCGTGCGCAAGGTCATGGTGGTGTTGCACGAGACCGGCCAGCTTGAGCGTGTGCAGCTGCAGCCGGTGAACATCAGCCCGGTGAGCGGCGACCCGCAGCTCAACCAGGACAACCCGATCGGCAAAATCCCGGCCCTGCGCCTGGAAGACGGCACCGTGCTGCACGACAGCCGGGTGATCTGCGAGTACCTCGACCTGCAGCACGTTGGCCTGCCGCTGCTGCCGCGTGAAGGTTCGGCGCGCTGGCGGCGCATGACCTTGGTATCACAGGCCGATGCGATCATGGATGCGGCGGTGTCGAGCCGGTATGAGAGCTTCCTGCGGCCAGAAGACAAGCGCTGGGATGGCTGGCTGCAAGCGCAGGGTGACAAGATCCGCCGTAGCCTGGCCAACCTGGAGCAGGAGCACTTGCCGGAGCTGATCTCCGGCTTCGACCTGGCGGCGATTGGTGTGGCCTGTGCGCTGGGCTATCTGGATTTGCGTCAGCCCGGGTTTGGCTGGCGTGAGCGCCAGCCTGGGTTGGCGGCGTGGTATGCCGAGGTGGTCAAGCGGCCATCGATGGTCGCTACAGCGCCAGTGGCCTGAGGGCCCCTTCGCGGGTAAACCCGCTCCTACAAGGTTTTCCACAGTGTGCGCTATCTGTGGTGGGCTTGTGGGAGCGGGCGTGCCCGCGAAGGCCTCACCTCGGTATCACAGGAAACAACAGCCCGATCCTGAGCGCCAACCAGCGCCCGATCTCTCTATCCTCCCTCATGCCGCCCTCCCCACACGCGCCCAGTCCAGCCGCCGGGTCAGCACCATGAACACCCCAAGCAAGCCGAAACACAACAGCGACCCCATCAGCAGCGCATAGTCTTCGGCACTCAGCAGCCCGAAGAGCAGCGCGTACAACGCCGCCAAACCCGCTGCAAAACCCACCCCTCGCACCAGGCTGCGCAACACATGGCTCAGGTAGAAGCCGATCAGCAGCACACAGGCTGAAGCCGACAGCCCATACGCCAGACCAAAGCCGATGTGCTCGGACAACGACAGCAGCAGCAGATAGAAGAACGCCAGCGCCACGCCCACCAGGATGTACTGCACGGGGTGCACGCTCAGGTTCTTCATTACCTCGAACAGGAAGAAGCCGGCAAAGGTCAGGGCAATGAACAACAACGCGTATTTGATTGCCCGCTCGCTTTTCAGGTACTGGTCCACCGGGTCTATAAAACTCACGCCAAAGCTACGCTCACTGAAATCCGTACACTGCCCGGCGTTAGCGCACTGGCGTATGGCATCCTCAAGGTTGGTGGCAAAGAACGAGGTTTGCCAATGGGCACTGAAGCCTTGAGCATCGATTTCGCGGCGGTTGGGCAAGTAGTTGCCGACGAAGCTCGGGTGCGGCCAGTTGGCGCGCATGTCCACGCTGCTGGTACGGCCCACGGGGACCACGTGCAACTGGCCGGTACCTTGCAGCGCCAGGTCAAAGCCATAACTGAACGCTCGCGCCTGTAGCCCGTCCAGCCCCGGCAGGCTGGCGTGTACGCCGCCGCGCATCCAGTCGAGCTGGGTGCCGGGCTCGAACGGCACTTTTTGATCGTCCATGCTCAGCTCCAGAGCACTTTCGATACCACGGATATCACTGATGCCCACCACCAGGAACGGCGTGTCGAAGCGGTAGTCGTCAAAGTCCTTGTCGATGCCCCAATGCGCCGGGAGCTTGAAGCGGCCGCTGATACGGCCTTTGGTGTGAAACAACCGCGCCTGGTAGATGCCTCGGGCGCGCAGTTCGGTGTCCACACCCAGGTCGGCGTCGAAGGTTTCCGGCAGGAAGTACAGGTGGCCGGCGATGGTGCTGGTTTCCTGGGTACGCTCACCGTCCTTTTCGATCCAGCGGCGCTGGTACTTGCGGTACGGCACCACCAGCAGCGGGCCGCTGAGTTGCTGGTCGAAGCTGGTGCTCTGGGCAATATCGCGCAACACGCCGTCGCGCATGGCCTGGCGTTCGTCGATCAGGCCGTTGATCAGCAGTAGCGGGATGAGCAGCAGCAACATCAGCATGGCGATCATGCCGAGTTTGAAACCGAGGGTCTTGTTCATGTGGCCTCCTGTGGCAGTGGGCGCAGTGTCTGCGCCTTGCGTGGAGGCTTTGTGGAGCGCGTGTGTGATTTACGTGTATTTGGGGCTGCTGTGCAGCCCCGGCTGTCTCAGCTGATGCGCCGCACCGGCAGCCACAACCGCACCCGCACCCCGCCATCGACGTTGTCCACCGCCAAGGCTCCGCCATGCAGCTGCATCACCTCGGCCACGAAGTTCAGCCCCAGCCCGGTACTCTTGCGCCCGCTCCCGGGCCGCGGCAGCGAGTAGAACCGCTCGCTGACCCGCCCGATGGCGTAGGCCGGTATCGCTTGCCCCTGGTTGAACAAGCTCAACGCCACCCGTTCGCCATCGCGCTCCAGGTCGAACAGCAGCGTGCCCCCTTCCGGGGTGAAGTCCAGTGCGTTGTCGAGCAGATTGGCCAACGCCTGGCGCATCAGAAACGGATCGCAGAGCAAGCGCAAAGTGGCAGGCACCCGCTGACGTACCTGCAAACGGGCGCCTTCGATACGCGCCGCATGGGCCAGCAGCAACTCATCGACCAACGCCGCCAGCGCCACCTGCTGCTCGTCCTCCAGCGCCTGCATCTGCTCGACCCTGGCCAGGTTGAGCAGCCGCTCGATCATCTGTTGCAACCGCTCGCTCTCGCGCTCGATATTGCCGGCAAAGCGTGCCCGCTGATCAGCGGGCATATCCTCGCCCTGCAACAGCTCGGAAGCACCACGGATGGCCGCCAGCGGGCTTTTCAGCTCGTGAGTCAGGGTGTGCACGTAGCGCTCGACATAGGCCTTGCCTTCCAGCTGGGTGCGCATGCGCTCCACTGCCTGTGCCAGGTTCGCCAGCTCGCCGCCCTTGTAATGGGGAAGCTCCGCACGTTCCCCTTCGCTGACCGCCTGCGCATAACCTGCCAACTTGCGCAGCGAGCGCGCAAGCCACCACGACAGAGCCGCGCCGATCAGCAAGCCCAGGCCGATCAGCCCTAGCCCCAGGGTGAGCAGGCGCCGCTCGGAGCGGTCGATGTAGGGTTGCAATGAGCTATTGGGCTTGGCGACGGTGACAACGCCGATGATCTTGCCGTTGTCGATGATCGGCGCGCCAACGTGCATCACCGAGGTGCTTTCGTCGTTGGGGTCGCTGCGGGTGGAGCGGGCGCCATACTGGCCACGCAGGGTCAGCAGCACGTCATTCCACCGCGAGTAATCCTTGCCCAGGGCCTCGCCACTGGAGTCCAGCAACACGATGCCCTTGGCGTCAGTGACGTAGATGCGGTGGCTGACCTGGTTCTTGGCCAGCCCCCAGATCTGTGCACCCGGGCTGCGCGAGCCGTAGGCCTCGAGCACCTCAGGCAGGCGGCCCTGGTTCAGGGTGCCGGCCTTGACGTCATCACGCAGGATTTCTGCCAGCAGGTTGGCAGTGTCTACCAAGGTTTCTTCGGAGGATTGGCGCACTACCGGGCGAATCTGTTCACGTACGGTATTGAGCAAGAAGTAACCGGCCAAACCGACGAACAGGAAGTACACCAGAAAGATGCGAATACCCAAGCGCATCAGGCGTGCTCCGGGCTATAGCTGTAACCGAGGCCGCGATGGGTCTGGATCGGCTCGGCGTCACCCGCTACCTGGCGCAGCTTGGCGCGCAGGCTCTTGATATGGCTGTCGATGGTGCGCTCATAGCCCACGTCGGAGGCCACGCCCAAAGCGTCGAGCAGCTGTTCGCGGCTGAACACCCGCTGCGGTTGTTCGAGCAGGCATTGCAGCAAGCGGAACTCATGCCGGGTGAGAGTGAGCGGCTGGCTGCGGTAGGTAATCTGCATGCGCAAGGTGTCGAGCTGGAACAAGCTGGTTTCGCCGACAACCTCGGCCCTCGGGGCCATGCGTTTGAGGATCGCCCGAACGCGCGCTGCCACTTCACGAGGGCTGAAAGGTTTTACCACGTAGTCGTCGGCACCGATTTCCAGGCCCACGACGCGGTCGATTTCACCGTCCCGGGCGCTGAGAAACATCACCGGCACCTCGGTGAACCGGCGCAGCTGGCGACAGGTTTCGAAGCCACTGATGTCGGGCAGGCCGATGTCGAGGATGACCAGATCGGCCGGGCGCTGGCGCTGCTGGTCGAGGGCGGCACTGCCCAGGGTTACCCACTCGGTGCTGTGACCGTCGGCCTGCAGGGCGTAGACCAGGGTGTCGGCGATGGCGGCTTCGTCTTCGACGATGAGGATATGAGGCATGGCGTCCGGCCTTGCGGTTTTGAAGGTTGGCACATCTCAGTGTAGGAGCGGGCTTGCCCGCGAACACCGGCGAAGCCGGTGCCTGACACCCCATTATGTGTGTTCGCGGGCAAGCCCGCTCCTACATTGTATGGCGCACGCTTCAGATCAGCAGCCTGGCTTGCCAGCAGTGAACTTCTTCGCCGGGTTGACCGCCGCCTTGAACTCGCGCAGCGCCTTGGAACCCACCAGCAGCGGGTAGTTGAAGTTGCTGCGGTCCACCAGATTCACCTCAACGGTGCGCTTCACATCCCCCAGGCACAACTCCAGGTCGACCACCGGGCGCTTGGAGACCTCTGGCGCATCCCCTTCGTCCTCTTCATCGGCACGGCCCTTGATCTTGCTGATGCGCGAGACCTTGTGCTCGTACACCTTGCCGTCCGATTCCTTGGTCGCCAGGCGGAAGCGCACCCACTCGTCCCCATCGCGGGTGAACAGCTCGATATCCTTGGCCGACAGCGACGCGGTGAAGGCGCCAGTGTCCATCTTGGCTTTCAGGGTTTCGCCCAGTTCAGGCAGGGCAATATTCTCGTAACGGCCGTAGATAGTGGGTTCGGCGGCCATCACCGGCAGCGCCAACAGCGACAACATGGCTAAAAGAGATTTCACAAGCAGGCTTCCTTGAGAGGGTCAATGCTTAGACTGCACTGGGCAGATAGGTTCGCTGTCACGAGCCTAACCAACATAATGTGAAACATTTGTCCCCACCGTCGGGCATTGGACATTTGGCGTAGGCCACCGCCCTGCTTATCATTGCCAACCGTTTATCTCCCACAACAAGAGTCTCTTTATGCGTCGCCTGCTGACCGGCATTCTCACTACCACCCTGCTGCTGCTCAACACCGTGGTGTTGATCTGCCCGCTGCTGGTCTTCGCCCTGCTCAAGCTGGTGCTGCCAGGCCGTGGGCGTGACTATGCCTCGTGGGCAGTGATGTGGGTGGCCGAAACCTGGTCGGAAATCGACAAAGCCATCTTCGCCCTGTGCATCCCTACTCAGTGGGACATCCGCGGTGTGGAAAACCTGCGCAAGGACACCTCGTACCTGGCCGTGAGCAACCACCAGACCTGGGTCGACATCCCGGCGCTGATCGAAAGCCTCAACCGCCGTACACCGTTCTTCAAGTTCTTCCTGAAAAAGGAACTGATCTGGGTACCGTTGCTGGGCCTGGCCTGGTGGGGGCTGGATTACCCGTTCATGAAGCGCTACAGCAAGGCGTTTCTGGAAAAGCACCCGGAGCTCAAGGGCAAGGACCTGGAAATCACCAAGGCGGCCTGCGAGCTGTTCAAGCGCCAGCCGGTGACCGTGGTCAATTACCTGGAGGGCACCCGGTTTACCGAAGCCAAGCGCCAGGAGCAGCAGTCGCCGTATCGCTACCTGCTCAAGCCCAAGGCGGGTGGTGTAGCGTTTGTGCTCGCGGCATTGGGCGAACAGCTGGATGCCCTGCTGGATGTGACCATCGTGTACCCCGGTAATAAGGCGCCGGGGTTCTGGGACCTGCTCAATGGCAGCATTAGCCGGGTGATTATCGACATTCAGGTGCGGGAGCTGGACCCGGCGTTGTGGGCGGGGGATTACGAGAATGATCCCGAGTTTCGTCAGGCGGTGCAGGCTTGGGTGAACCAGCTGTGGGTGGCGAAGGACCAGCGGATCGAGCAGCTACGGCAGGAAATGAGCTGATAATTTTCAAGTGTCTGCCCGGGCCTCTTCGCGGGCACCCTGCGAAGAGGCCCGGGCAGACTGCGCAAGAATCCTCACCCGACCTTCAGACCGAGGGCTGAGCCAATGGCGCCGGTGTGGTCCACAAACTCCCCAGATTCTGCAACAACGCCCCGGCAACCCCCTGCTGCCCCAGATACTGCAGCAGCAACGGCGCAAACTGCCCGATCATCCCGGTATCCATGCCTAGCGCCTTGAACGCATTGTCCAGGTCGCTACGGTTTTCCACGTTGTTGCCCAGTGCGTTGCTCAATGCCGACTGGCTCTCGCTGTTCTTGCCCAGCAAATCACCCAACCCACTTAACCCGCCCAGCGCATTTGTACCGGCCAGCAGGTCCAGCCCTGGCACCGCCTTGGTCAGTTGCCCATAGTCATCGCTGCTAAGGTTGTTGCGTGCCAGCCCCAGCATGGCACCTGCTCCGCCTACCGCCTGTTCGGGGGTGATGTTCAGCTGGCTGCCCAGGGTGTTGAGCAGATTGGCCTGCGCTTCCGGTGCCTGTACCTGGCCTTGCTGTTGCTGGTTCTGCATGGCGGACACGGCGTTGGCGGCGTCGCTGAGGTTGAAGGCGAACACCGGGCTTGCGGCCAGGGTCATCAGGGTTGCCAGGGTGAAAGCTTTCATTGGAAGAAGACCTCATAGGCCGGGATGGCCCGCGAAAGTAAACTTTAGACCCGACGTTCGAGACTTGGTTCCAGCGGGCGATACCTGACAAAATTGCTAGTTGTCACTGCCTTTAGGGAAGAGCACAGTAACAGCACATTATCCAAATACCAGGATATCGCAAGTGCCCTCTCTTTTCGAATGAATACGTTACTAGAACTAAGCAGTCGTAGGCGAGACGTCGCCACTGATGTCCCACGCCAGTTAAACGTTTCCTGTAACATGCCCATAATAAACTTTCATCGCCCTTACCACCCTAGCCCACTCAGGGAACGCGAGATTTCAGATCGACGAGGCCAACTCAATGAGAAGAATTAGAGCATTTACTTATTCCCCCTACGGCCAGTCTGCGACGTTAATATCGGGGCGACCATCGATCGGCTTCAACGGCGAGTTCTTTGACGCTGTGACCACCACCTATCCGCTAGGCAATGGACATCGCTTGTACAGCCCAAAGCTTATGCGATTCCTTTCACCAGACGAGTTAAGCCCATTCTCAGAGGGTGGTATCAACACATACATGTACTGTAACGGCGACCCCATAGGGAAAATTGATCCTTCAGGGCGAATTCCTATCCTCATTATCATCAAGCCACTTAATAGCCTATACAAAGGCATTAAGAATCGATTTTTTGGCCGCACACCAAAATCTAAACGCCCCCCACAACCCCCTCGAGGAACGCCAACTAAAAGCAAAAACATACAGGACGGAAACTCCAACAACAATCCGTTCATTCGTGCATACGAACAAAAGCAAGCCAGCAGTGACAGATGGTGGCTATACAATGAGCATTTATCTGACATTGAAAAAGCCAAAAACACTGACCTAACCAAAGTTCCCCAAGATGTACTTGATCGCGCGATTAATAACTTCAATCACAGACAAGCAGAGATCGATAGGCTCACCCGAGAGTATAATCTACCACCTTTCCGACGGCACGCTCCTCATTCTTCCCCAGACCTGTCGAGCAATGCCGTCGCCCCCATTCGAAGTAGGCCGTAGCATACCGCAAGCAGTTGCTACCCATCAAAATGGAGCGGGTGAGGCTGTGGAAGATTTTGGTCGCACTCATCGAGCCACACTATCCAAAGCGATCGCCCGAACTATACATTGACCTGAAACTTATAAGCAAAATACCCCAGAATGGATAATGTATAAATGAGAGAATATTTTTACCAAAATCGACAGCTACACACCCTAAAATCAGCTCTCGATATCCGTAGCATCTTTCGTGCTGCCGGCCTGTCACTTGCGGAGCATAGTGACAAGGCCGCTAACCTGCTAGAGACGGATAAGAGCGGAACCGTGATAGGAGCTTTGAGCTTATCCGACCAAAGCGTATACGCATATATGAGCTATGGACACTGCCTCAAGATACCTTCCGACCATTCGATGGTCGGTTTCGACGGCCAGTTAATCGACCCCGTCTTACGGGCCTATCTTTTGGGTAACGGATATCGTGCATTCTCTCCCATTTTTATGCGTTTCTCTTCTCCCGACTCACATAGTCCATTTGGAACTGGCGGCATTAATAGCTACTGTTATTGTCTAGACGACCCCATTAATAGAACCGACACCTCGGGACACGCCTCAACGAAATTTGCCATGCTACCAAGATCCATAAACAAGGCATGGCGCAAGGCTAGAGAAAACGGTTGGGAAAGTATATTAACTAACCCAAACATCATTTCAAAGATTCAACCCACCCTACCCAGCAAAGATGTTGTAAGCCTCGCGCACGCATCAAAAAAAATACACACCGCCGTCAGCATAGAATCTAACAAAATAGCCAACAGCAAAATCTCGATTGATAATGTACTACAAACTAGAGATATGCAATTCGAAGGCACACTACCGAGTTCAGTATCGACGCGACGAAATGATGTTATCCTGCACGCAATCAACCAAACTGAAACCTTGCAAGACGATTTTTTGAGATTGAATGAAGCGCCCACAGACTTGGGCACCGGACGTAGGCATGCAATCGTAGTCCGCCCTGGCCGGCGCAGGCCAACTTTGTCTAGCCATAGCAGCACCGACAGCATTTTTGATGAAAACGGAGATATTCGCGGCAACCCTAGAAACTAACTTAGCTATGTGCATTACTACAAACCATTTTCTGCAGTAAGGTAGCCCCTGCGACTATACAGAATGGATAGCAGCGCACCTCTTTCACCCATCGCACGTAACCTCACCCACCGGAACAACGGAACTTGCTCGGCTCTAGGTTGGAGCTTCGTGGGCTTTGAGATCAGTTATTCAGCCTTGAAAGAGCCCCTCAAATTGAGGGGCTCTTGTCAGGCAACTGCTTTTTACGCCGCGCCCCACATCTTGTGCGGGTCGATCACAAACTTCTTCGGCACACCCGCATCAAACTCGCCATACCCTTCCGGCGCCTGATCCAGGTTGATCACCTGCACACCCACCACTTCAGCAATGTTGATGCGGTCCCACATGATCGCCTGCATCAGCTGGCGGTTGTATTTCATGGTCGGGGTCTGGCCGGTGTGGAAGCTGTGCGATTTTGCCCAGCCCAAGCCAAAGCGGATGCTCAGTGCGCCGATCTTGGCTGCAGCATCCACCGCGCCTGGGTCTTCGGTCACGTACAGGCCCGGGATACCGATGTTGCCGGCCACGCGGGTCACTTGCATCAGCGAGTTCAGCACGGTGGCCGGGGCCTCGTGCTTGGCACCTTCGTGGCCATGGCCACGGGCCTCGAAGCCGACGGCGTCGACGGCGCAGTCCACTTCCGGCTCGCCGAGGATGTCGACGATCTGCTCGTGCAGCGGGGTGTCCTTGGACAGGTCGACCACTTCGAAGCCTTGCGACTTGGCATGGGCCAGACGGGCCGGGTTGAGGTCACCGACGATCACGCAGGCGGCGCCCAGCAGGCGCGCCGAGGCCGCGGCGGCCAGGCCGACCGGGCCGGCACCAGCAACGTAGACAGTGCTGCCTGGGCCCACGCCAGCGGTTACGGCGCCGTGGTAGCCGGTGGGCAGGATGTCGGACAGGCAGGTCAGGTCACGGATCTTTTCCATGGCCTTGTCGCGCTCAGGCAGCTTCAGCAGGTTGAAGTCGGCGTAGGGCACCAGCACGTATTCGGCCTGGCCGCCGGTCCAGTCGCCCATGTCGACGTAGCCGTAGGCACCGCCGGCGCGCGCCGGGTTGACGGTGAGGCAGACACCGGTGTGCATCTCTTTGCAGGAGCGGCAGCGACCGCAGGCGACGTTGAACGGGACCGATACCAGGTCGCCGATCTGCATGCGCTCGACATCGCGGCCCTTCTCGACGATTTCACCGGTGATTTCGTGGCCCAGGACCAGGCCGACCTGGGCAGTGGTGCGGCCACGGACCATGTGCTGGTCAGAACCGCAGATGTTGGTGGAGACCACCTTCAGGATGACGCCGTGTTCGATTTTCTTGCCGCGCGGGTCCTGCATTTTCGGGTAGTCGATGTGTTGCACTTCGACCTTGCCGGCGCCGAGATATACCACTCCACGATTGCCAGACATTGCTTGTACCTCGCTTGATTATTATTTATGCAGCGTTGGTTGAAGCGCCGCCATCCGTGGGCGGCATGTACTACTGGAATGCAGGGAATTGTGGGCCGGATGGGGCCGGACGCACTGACTGGAAGCGACAGGGAGATGCCTTTTAGCGGCAGGGGTGTCGCTGGGGAGTATGGGCAAACAGAGAGGCGGCCTGTGCTGGCCTCTTCGCGGCTAAAGCCGCTCCTACGGGGGACCGCACCAACCCGAGGGCTGTGCTGTACCTGTAGGAGCGGCTTTAGCCGCGAAGAGGCCGGTACCGGTTATTACAGAACGACAGTCCGGTTGGCGTTCAGGAACACCCGCCGCTCGATGTGATAACCCACCGCCCGCGCCAATGTCAGGCATTCGATATCCCGCCCTTTGGCAATCAGGTCTTCGGGATAGTGACTGTGATCCACCACCTCGACACCCTGGGCAATGATCGGCCCTTCATCCAGGTCGTTGTTGATGTAGTGCGCCGTGGCACCGACCATTTTCACGCCCTTGTTGTAGGCCTGGTGATAAGGCTTGGCGCCTTTGAAACCCGGCAACAGCGAGTGGTGAATATTGATCGCCCAACCATCCAGACGGCGGCAAAGCTCGGGCGACAGTACCTGCATGTAGCGGGCAAGGATGACCAGCTCAGCACCGGTCTCCTCGATCACCTGCAGCACCTTGCGCTCTTGCCCAGGCTTGTCCTTGGGGTCGAGGGCAAAGTGGTAATAAGGAATCTTGTGCCAATGCGCCAAGGGTTCGAGGTCCGGGTGGTTCGACACCACGGCCACCACATCCATGCCCAGTTGGCCAATGCGCTGGCGATACAGCAGATCATTCAGGCAATGGTCAGCCTTGGACACCATGATCACCACCTTGGGGCGGTGGTTGGGTGCGGTCAGCTCGAAAGCCATGCCGAACGCTTCGCTGCGCTCGGCGAGGCCGGCCCGGAAGCCCGCCTCGTCGAAATCGTCCGGCTGACGGAACTCGACGCGAATGAAGAAGCGTCCCGACTGCCGGTCATCGAAGGAGTGGTGCTCCGTCACGTAGCAGCGCTGCTCGAAGAGGTAACGCGTCACCACGTCGACGGTGCCGAGCATGCTCGGGCAGTCGGCGGTGAGAATCCAGGTATCCGGTGCCCGACTCATGTTCTTGCTCCTTAGGCTTCGATGCTCAGGCCGTATTCGGCAGAAGCGTCCTGCAGCCACAGCCACCAGTAATCGGCGAAGCTGCGGCGAATTACCAACTCCCAGGTGTCTTCTGCAGTGCGGCGGATCACCAGTTGCGACTTGGCGAACACGGTGCCCACGGCCTTGCCCACCGGGAAGTTGTTCGGGTGAACATCATAGCTGGTGGACTTCATCAGCACGTCGCGCACGTTCGGGCCACGCAGTTCCAGCAGGCTTTGCCCGCCACTGACATTGACGACCTGAATATGCTGGCCTTCAAGGGCCGCGCGCAGCTTTTGCTCGACTGCCAGCTCCTGACCGCCGGGTACGATCAGCAACCACTCGTCGGGGCCGACCCATTGCAGCGACATGTCCTTGTTGGCGACCACAGTCAGCGCCACGGGCAGCTCCAGGCCAAGGGCCTTGTGCACGCCGGCGGCGAATTCCGGGTTGTGGCCATCACCACGCAGGGTGAGGTGACCGAGGAACTTACGTTCACGCAGGGTCACGCCTGCGTTCTTGCGGCCTTTGCCTACCAGGCTGGCCAGGTCGGCATGGTGCAGTGGCGACTGGGCTTTGGCCTCGGCGCCGGGGTTTTGCTGGAAGACGTTGATAGCGCTCATTTCTTACCTGCCTTGAATTCTGGATTCGACCACGATGCCTGCGGGAGACGGCCATCCTGTGGGAGCGGGCATGCCCGCGAATGCGATGTTGAATTCACCGCCCTCTTCGCGGGCACGCCCGCTCCCACAGAGACCTCATTCCACGCTTGGCACCGGTTGGACCGGGGGCCTTAGACGTTCTGCCGCTCACCCTTCGGATCGAAGAACACCGAAGACACGATCTCCGCCTCGATCACGCTGCCATCTGCCTGCGGCGAGTAGACACGCTCGCCCATGCGCTTGAGGCCGCCTTTGACCACACCCATGGCGAACGAGTAGCCCAGGGAGTTGGAGGCGTAGCTGGAGGTGACGTGGCCGACCATGTCCATCGGGATCGGCTGTTTCGGGTCGAACACCAACTGGGCGCCTTCCGGCAGCCACTTGGTCGGGTCGACCGGCTTCAGGCCCACCAGCTGCTTGCGGTTCTCACGTACGCAGTCTTCGCGGTTCATGCCACGCAGGCCGATCCACGAGAACGGCTTGTTGCGGCCAACGCACCAGCTCATGTTCAGGTCGTCCGGGTTCATCGAACCATCGGTGTCCTGGCCAACGATGATGAAGCCCTTCTCTGCACGCAGTACGTGCATGGTCTCGGTGCCGTACGGGGTCAGGTTGTATTTCTTACCGGCCTCGATGATCTGTTCCAGCACGCCCATGGCGTAGTTGGCCTGCACGTTCACTTCGTACGACAGCTCGCCGGTGAACGAGATACGGAACACGCGGGCCGGCACGCCACCGACGTTGCCTTCCTTCCAGGTCATGAACGGGAAGGCTTCCTTGTCCATGTCGATGTCGGTCAGCTCGCTCAGCAGCTTGCGGCTGTTAGGGCCGGACAGGGTCATGGTGGCCCAGTGGTCGGTGACCGAAGTGAAGTACACCTTCAGCTCTGGCCATTCGGTCTGGTGATACAGCTCCATCCACTGCAGCACGCGGGCAGCGCCGCCGGTGGTGGTGGTCATGATGAAGTGGTTGTCGCCGACGCAGGCGGTTACGCCGTCGTCGAAGACCATGCCGTCTTCCTTGCACATCAGGCCGTAGCGGGCCTTGCCCACGTCGAGCTTGGTCCAGGCGTTGGTGTAGATGCGGTTGAGGAATTCGCGCGCGTCCGGGCCCTGGATGTCGATCTTGCCCAGGGTCGAGGCGTCCAGCAGGCCCACGCTGTCGCGCACGGCCTTGCATTCACGCGTGACGGCAGCATGGATGTCTTCGCCGGCTTTCGGGAAGTACCACGGGCGCTTCCACTGGCCGACGTCTTCGAACTCGGCGCCGTTCTTCACGTGCCAGGCATGCAGGGCAGTGAAGCGCACGGGCTCGAACAGGTGACCACAGTGACGGCCCGCTACCGCGCCGAAAGTAACCGGCGTGTAGTTGGGGCGGAACATGGTGGTACCCATTTCCGGGATGGTGATGCCGATCGAACGGGCGGCGATGGCCAGGCCGTTGATGTTGCCCAGTTTGCCCTGGTCGGTACCGAAGCCCAGCGCGGTGTAGCGCTTGACGTGCTCGACCGACTCGAAGCCTTCACGGGTGGCCAGCTCGATACCGGCTGCGGTCACGTCGTTCTGCTGGTCGACGAACTGCTTCGGCCCCTTGGTGCCTTTGTCGTGCGGTACCAGGAACAGTGCCACGGTGGCCTCTTCCTTGCGCGCCACGGTTTTTGGCAGGGTGCCGACAGTGGCCTTGAAACCAGCCTCGCTGGCTGCGCGAACGCCGCCTTCGAAGCCATCGGCAATCACATCGCCCAAGGCATACACGCCGTTGACACCACCGACGCACTCGCGCTTCTGCGGGGCATCGCCGGGCACGAAGCCAAGGATATCGTCACGCCATACCGGGCGACCGCCCAGGTGCGAAGCCAGGTGCACGATCGGGCTGTAACCACCCGAGGACGCGACCAGGTCGCACTCGAGGATTTCGCCTGGGCTGGTGACTTTGTGCGCCTGCACATCGATCGCCGCCACACGGGCGCCGGTGACGTGCTTGCTGCCTTTGGCCTCGATCACGGCGCTGGAGGTGAGGATGCGAATGCCTTTGGCACGCGCTTCTTCAACCAGCGAGCCACGTGGGTTGTGACGGGCGTCGGCGATGGCGACCACTTGCAGGCCTGCGTCGTGCCAGTCCAGCGCGGCGCGATAGGCGTGGTCGTTGTTGGTCGACAGTACCAGCTTGCGACCCGGCGCCACGCCATAGCGGCGAACATAGGTGGAAACAGCACCGGCCAGCATGTTGCCCGGCACGTCGTTGTTGCCATACACCAGCGGGCGCTCGTGGGCGCCAGCAGCCAGTACCACGCGCTTGGCGCGGACGCGGTGCACGCGGTGGCGAACCTGGCCAATCGGGGCACGGTCGCCGAGGTGGTCGGTGAGGCGCTCGTGAATGGTCAGGAAGTTATGGTCGTGGTAGCCGTTGACCGTGGCACGTGGCAGCAGGGTCACTTCCGGCAGGCCTTCCAGCTCTTTGACCACGGCGTTGACCCACTCGGCAGCAGGCTTGCCGTCAAGGGTTTCGCGGGTGTCGAGCAGGCTGCCGCCGAACTCTTCCTGCTCGTCAGCCAGGATCACGCGGGCACCGCTGCGCGCAGCGGCCAGTGCGGCAGCCAGGCCAGCAGGGCCGGCGCCGACGATCAGCACGTCGCAGTGCCGGTTCATGTAGTCGTAGCTGTCAGGGTCGTTCTGCAGCGGCGCACGGCCCAGGCCGGCGGCTTTACGGATGTACTTCTCGTAAGTCATCCAGAACGATTTGGGGTACATGAAGGTTTTGTAGTAGAAGCCCGGCGGCATCATGCTGCCGCCAACCTTGCCGAGGATGCCCATGACGTCGTTGTTGACGTTCGGCCAGCCGTTGGTGCTGGTGGCGACAAGGCCCGCGTACAGTGCCTGCTGGGTAGCGCGCACGTTGGGGATCTGGGTAGCTTCGCTGGAGCCGATCTGCAGGATGGCGTTCGGCTCTTCGGTACCGGCGGCGATGATGCCGCGCGGGCGCGAGTACTTGAAGCTACGGCCGACAATGTCGACGCCGTTGGCCAGCAACGCGGCGGCCAGGCTGTCACCGGCATAACCCTGGTAGGTCTTGCCGTTGAAGGTGAAGTTCAGGACCTTGCTGCGGTCGATACGGCCGCCGCTGGCGAGGCGATAGGTCTGGCTCATACTTTTTCCCCTTGGCCTTTGACGGTCGACGCAGCGCTGGTGGCTTTGCCGTTGGCGGTCACTTGCGGCTTCTCGCCAATCTTGTAGGTTTCCAGAATTTCGTAGGTCACGGTGTCACGGGTGACGTTGAAGTACTGGCGGCAGCCGGCAACGTGGTCCCACAGTTCATGGTGAATACCGCGCGGGTTGTCACGGTAGAACATGTAGGTACCCCACTCCTCGTCGGAGCAGGCGTTAGGGTCCAGCGGGCGGGCGATGTGCGCCTGGCCAGAGGCGTGGAACTCTTCTTCGGAGCGCAGCTCGCCGCAGTGGGGACAGAAAATATGCAACATGACGGTGTCTCCGGTTAGTGGGCGACGGCGGCGGCGCCGTGTTCGTCGATCAGTGCGCCGTTGTAGAAACGGTCCATGGAGAACGGCGCGGCCAGTGGGTGCATTTCGCCCTTGGCCAGGCTCGCGGCGAAGACGTTGCCCGAACCGGGGGTCGCCTTGAAGCCGCCAGTACCCCAACCGCAGTTGAAGAACATGTTCTTGACCGGGGTTTTGGTGATGATCGGGCAGGCGTCCGGCGAGGTGTCTACGATGCCGCCCCACTGGCGGTTCATGCGAACACGCGAAAGGTTGGGGAACATCTCGACGATGGCCTGCAGGGTGTGCTCGATCACCGGGTACGAACCGCGCTGGCCGTAGCCGACCCAGCCGTCGATACCGGCACCGATCACCAGGTCGCCTTTGTCGGACTGGCTGATGTAGCCGTGCACGGCGTTGGACATGATCACGCTGTCGATGATCGGCTTGATCGGCTCGGATACCAGCGCTTGCAGCGGGTGCGATTCCAGCGGCAGGCGGAAGCCGGCCAGCTTGGCCATGTGCCCGGAGTTACCGGCGGTGACCACGCCGACGCGCTTGGCGCCGATGAAGCCTTTGTTGGTTTCCACACCGATGACCGCGCCGTTTTCCTTGCGGAAGCCGATCACTTCGGTTTGCTGGATCAGGTCGACGCCCAGGGCGTCGGCAGCGCGGGCGAAGCCCCAGGCCACGGCATCGTGACGGGCAACGCCGCCACGGCGCTGTACGGTGGCGCCGAGGATCGGGTAGCGGGTGTTCTTCGAGCAGTCCAGGTACGGGATTTCGGCCGCAACCTGGGCAGTGTTCAGCAGCTCGCCATCCACGCCGTTGAGGCGGTTGGCGCTGACCCGACGCTCGGAGTCACGCATGTCCTGCAGGGTGTGGCACAGGTTGTAAACGCCGCGCTGGGAGAACATCACGTTGTAGTTCAGGTCCTGGGACAGGCCCTCCCACAGCTTCATGGCGTGCTCGTACAGGTGCGCCGACTCGTCCCACAGGTAGTTGGAACGCACGATGGTGGTGTTACGGGCGGTGTTGCCGCCGCCCAGGTAGCCCTTCTCGATCACGGCGACGTTGGTGATGCCGTGCTCTTTGGCCAGGTAGTAGGCCGTGGCCAGGCCATGACCGCCACCGCCGACAATGACCACGTCGTAAACCTTTTTAGGGGTTGGCGTGCGCCACATGCGCTGCCAGTTTTCGTGGTGGCTGAGGGAGTGCTTGAAAAGGCCGAAGCCCGAGTAACGTTGCATGGTGTGTGACTCCACTCAGCGGTAGACAGGGAAATCTGCGCACAGGGCCGCGACGTTCTTCGCCACATCGGCTTCGACGTCTGCGTCACCGAGGTTGTCGAGGATGTCGCAAATCCAGCCAGCCAGGGCCACGCACTGGGCGACCTTGAAGCCGCGGGTGGTGACGGCCGGGGTGCCGATACGCAGGCCCGACGTGACGAACGGCGACTGCGGGTCGTTCGGCACGGCGTTCTTGTTGACGGTGATATGCGCACGACCCAGGGCGGCGTCGGCGTCTTTGCCAGTCAGGCCCTGACGGATCAGGCTGACCAGGAACAGGTGGTTGTCGGTGCCACCGGAAACCACATCGTAGCCACGGTCGATGAACACCTGGGCCATGGCCTGGGCGTTTTCGATCACTTGCTGCTGGTAGGCCTTGAATCCAGGCTCCAGCGCTTCCTTGAAGCACACCGCCTTGGCAGCGATCACGTGCATCAGCGGGCCACCCTGGGCACCCGGGAATACAGCGGCGTTCAGCTTTTTCTCGATCTCTTCGTTCGACTTGGCCAGGATCAGGCCGCCACGCGGACCGCGCAGGGTCTTGTGGGTGGTGGTGGTGACCACATCAGCGAACGGGATCGGGTTCGGGTACAGGCCAGCGGCAACCAGGCCGGCAACGTGGGCCATGTCGACGAACAGCAGTGCGCCCACTTTGTCGGCGATGGCGCGGAAGCGCGGGAAGTCGAGGGTCTTGGAGTAAGCCGAGAAACCGGCAACGATCATTTTCGGCTTGTGCTCGACCGCCAGGCGCTCGACTTCGTCATAGTCGATCAGGCCGGTGTTGGTGTCGATGCCGTACTGGACAGCGTTGTACAGCTTGCCCGAGGACGACACTTTGGCGCCGTGGGTCAGGTGGCCACCGTGGGCCAGGCTCATGCCCAGGATGGTGTCACCGGCTTGCAGCAGGGCCAGGTAGACGGCGCCGTTGGCCGACGAGCCGGAGTGTGGCTGGACGTTTGCGTAGTCGGCACCGAACAGCTGCTTGGCGCGCTCGATGGCCAGGGCTTCTACCTTGTCTACGTGCTCGCAGCCACCGTAGTAACGCTTGCCAGGGTAGCCTTCAGCGTACTTGTTGGTCAGGCCGCTGCCTTGGGCCTGCATGACGCGCTTGCTGGTGTAGTTCTCCGAGGCGATCAGCTCGATGTGATCTTCCTGGCGCTGTTCTTCGGCATTCATCGCCGCCAGCAGTGCATCGTCGTAACCCTGGATCTGGTCTTGCTTGCTGAACATTGTGTATCTCCCGGCAGCGATCGTTTTTTGTCGTGGGGCACTGTGGCCCTTTGTGGCGATGTTATGACTGGCGGGGCCGGGTCAGATGCCTGCGCACGCCTTGCAATGGCGCGTTTACGACATTCGCTGTTGTGCTGTTTGTGCTGGCCCTTTCGCGGGTGAACCCGCTCCTACAGGTACGGCGGCGCTCTGAAGGCTTGCGGCGCCCTGTGGGAGCGGGTTCACCCGCGAAAGGGCCAGCCCGGACAACACAGAAATCAGCCGATGCACGGGTTGTATAGGCAAGTGCTGAATCGATGGTTTAGAGTGCTGATCTGCGTCGTTCACAGGACCGTGCCATGACAGACAAGAGCCAACAATTCGCCAGCGACAACTATTCCGGCATCTGCCCCGAAGCCTGGGCGGCGATGGAAAAAGCCAACCACGGCCACGACCGCGCCTACGGCGACGACCAGTGGACCGAGCGTGCATCGGAGTACTTCCGCAAGCTGTTCGAAACCGACTGCGAAGTGTTCTTCGCTTTCAACGGCACCGCTGCCAACTCCCTGGCCCTGGCGTCGCTGTGCCAGAGCTATCACAGCGTGATCTGCTCCGAGACCGCCCACGTCGAAACCGACGAATGCGGTGCGCCGGAGTTTTTCTCCAACGGCTCCAAGCTGCTGACAGCGGCCAGCGTCAACGGCAAGCTGACGCCACAGTCTATTCGTGAAGTGGCGCTCAAACGCCAGGATATCCACTACCCCAAGCCGCGCGTGGTGACCATTACCCAGGCCACCGAAGTCGGCACGGTGTACCGCCCCGACGAGCTGAAGGCGATCAGCGCCACCTGCAAGGAGCTGGGCCTGAACCTGCACATGGACGGCGCACGCTTTACCAACGCCTGTGCTTTCCTGGGCTGCAGCCCGGCCGAACTGACCTGGAAGGCCGGTGTGGATGTGCTGTGCTTTGGCGGCACCAAGAACGGTATGGCGGTGGGCGAGGCGATTCTGTTCTTCAACCGCCAGCTGGCCGAAGACTTCGATTATCGCTGCAAGCAGGCCGGGCAACTGGCGTCGAAAATGCGCTTCTTGTCGGCGCCATGGGTCGGGCTGCTGGAAGGTGGCGCCTGGTTACGCCATGGCAACCACGCCAATCATTGCGCGCAGTTGCTGGCATCGTTGGTCAGTGACCTGCCGGGGGTAGAGCTGATGTTCCCGGTGGAGGCCAACGGGGTGTTCCTGCAGATGCCGGAGCACGCCATCGAGGCGCTGCGGGGCAAGGGCTGGCGCTTCTATACCTTTATCGGCAGCGGTGGCGCGCGCTTCATGTGCTCGTGGGATACCGAAGAAGTGCGGGTGCGTGAGCTGGCGGCGGATATCCGCGCGATCATTGGTGGCTGAGCGAGAGCCGGGGCCGCCTTGCGGCCCCCGCGATCTAAAGCCTGAACCCACCCATCTGCCGCGCCAGGTCATCAGCCAACCCACGCAACGCCTGGCACTCATCGCGGCACCCTTGCACCTCCGCCGCTGTCTCACGCGCCAAATCGGAAATCCCCTGCACCGTCCGGTTGATTTCCTCGGTCACCGCCGACTGCTCCTCGGTAGCCGTGGCCACCTGGTGGTTCATGTCACTGATGTGCTCTACCTGGTCGGTAATCGCGCTCAGCGATGCCCCGGTGCGCTGGCTCGATTCCACGCCACTGCCGGTCGCCTGCTGCCCTGCCTGCATTGAACTCACCGCCGAACCTGCACCCAGCTTCAGGCGCTGGATCATCTGCTGCACTTCGTCGGTGGACAGCTGTGTGCGCCGGGCCAGCGTACGTACTTCATCGGCCACCACAGCGAACCCGCGCCCCATCTCCCCTGCCCGCGCGGCCTCGATGGCAGCGTTCAACGCGAGCAGGTTGGTCTGCTCTGAAATGCTGCGGATTACCGCGAGCACTTCATCGACCGAGGCGACTTCGTCGGCCAGCTGGCTGACCGCATCGGCCGCCTTGCCGATGTCGCCCGACATGCCCTCGATGCCACGAATGGATCGTTGCACCACCTCGCGGGCCTGCAACGCCTCGTCTCGTGCCGACTGCGACGCCTGGGCCGCATCGCCGGCATTGCGGGCGATGTCCTGCACGGTCAGGCCCATCTCGTGTACAGCAGTGGCGACCATCTCGGTCATCTCCTGCTGGCGCCCGGAGCGCTCAGCGGTATTGTCCACCACCTGGGTTACCTGCTCCACGGCCCGCCGCAGCCGCTCGGAGGTACTCAACACCTCGCCGATCAGGCTGCGCTGGCTGTCCAGGAAGCGGTTGAAACCACGGGCCAGGTCACCCAGCTCATCCTGACGCGAATCGTCCAGACGATGGCTGAGATCACCCGCTCCCCCGCCAATCTGAACCAATGCGGCGGTAACGCGGCGGATCGGCCGCACCAGGCCACGCGCCAGCAGTACCACCAACAGCAGCGACACCAACGCGACGGCGCCACCGATCAGGCTGGTCAGCCAGACGGCCTGATGCATTTGCGCGTAAATTTCCGACTCTGGCACTTCGGCCACAAGGGTCCAGTTGAGGTCGCGCAGCGGCAGGCCCAGCGCCAGGTAGCGCTCACCGTCACGGCTGAAGCGGCTGCTACGCAGGCTCTCGCCTCCGGTCATGACGCCTTTGGCTGCGTCCGCGCCAAGCTGTTCGGCAAGCTGGCGCTTGCCACTGAAGGCAGCATCGGGATGCACCTGGATCAGGCCATCGTTGCGCACCAGGAACACCTTGCCGTGCTCGCCAAAGCTGAAGTCGTGGATCAGCTTCGATAATTCGGTCATGCGCAAGCCCATGCCGGCCACACCCACGAGCTTGCCTTCCTTTTCCACGCGATAGTCGATGAACAGAGCCAGTTCGCCGGTGGCACCATCGATGTCGATGTTGATGAAACGCTCGGCGCCGCTGTCGATGTAACCGTAAAACCACTTGTCCTTGGGGTTGCTGCGGCTGAGGGTGCGGTCCAGGCCGTTCTCGTTGTAGTAGTGGCCGGTTTCAGTCGAGGCGAACAGCGTAGTAAAGGCGTGGTTGCGCTGTTTGGCGGCGGTCAGGTATTCGATGAATTGGGGCGCCTGCGCAGGATCTTCACCGGCAGCAAGCCAGTCGCGCAGCAGGGTGTTACCGGCAATGTCCGCGGCAGCGACCAACGGTTGGCCCAGCATGCGCTCGATGTCGTTGCGGATGGCTTCGATGCTGGCTGGCAGGGCAGTGTCGACCAGGTAGCGGTCGGTGAGGCGGTTGAGCGCCACGGTGAAGATAATGACCACCACCAGGATGCTCGCCAGCAAGGCAGCGCCCATGCTGGTGATCAATTGCAACTGGATGCTCTTACGCCAGATACGCATGCCCCTACTCCCCGCACATTATTGTTTTGCGGAAAGTGTATACACTTGCGTATCCAGTTAATCCAGTGATCTGAAGCAATCAGATGCACCCTGTAGGAGCGGGTTTACCCGCGAATGCGGTGTTGAAGCCTCTGACGCTTTCGCGGGTGAACCCGCTCCTACGGGGGGGACGGTATACGGCCTTATTGCTCAGCGATGGTCCGCACCGTGGCGTCGATCTGCGCTTGAGTTCGCGCAAGGGTCTGCTGATGC